>JAXHVA010000064.1:0-24855 GCA_034189035.1 Thermodesulfobacteriota bacterium | reverse complement strand
GATGATTTGGGCAAGTCGGACCCAGCGGTTCTCGGATGAAAGCTTTCCGGAGAACGGTAATGTGAAGTTTTCAAATTCAAGTTGCTTTTCTGAGCGTCTGTACATGATTTTTCCGCCGATTGGTGCAAGGGTTTTTGAAGAAACATGCTAAATTGCTTGCATTTTCGGCCAACCTATTAACACATATAAATAAATATATCAACACATTAACGCTTATTCAGCAGGCCTTACTTAACGGTTACAGTTATTCATAAATGTTTGCAACTGGTTTTTGAGCGGACTTGAATCATCCGATATAGCCCATGCCCACATTTGTGAAAG
The DNA here is from genome assembly GCA_034189035.1 of Thermodesulfobacteriota bacterium. Classification (GTDB taxonomy): domain Bacteria; phylum Desulfobacterota; class UBA8473; order UBA8473; family UBA8473; genus JAUXFK01. Next base: position 24,534 of record JAXHVA010000064.1, on the reverse strand, counting down.
GGTATTTGATTCTTCTGCTTCAAGACCGATCTTAAAAAATGTACTGTAATATGGAAAATCCTTAAAGGCTTTAAATATGTCGGTTGATTTTTCTTGTCCTTCAACTATCTCACTTTTCAGCTTTTCATCACCAATTTTATTTTGCCAATTCATAATTTTTGCATTTTGAATGTAGATAATATTTACTGTTCGACCAGCAGTAACGTTTACAAGGGAATTATCAACCGTTCTTAACTCGAGTTGATAGAAAGCAGGCTCTGTGTTCACTTTGGAATCATCTGGTTCTTCTCCAGAAGATGCACCGCAACTTGCAGCGTAAAGGCCTTTGACTAAATTGTCAAATGGTGTGTTTCCAGATGGAAGTTTACTATTGTTAAACACCGTTATCAAACTAGCGCTTTTAAAAGCTTTATTGTCAGGATCTTTTTGGAAATCTGTAAAGGGTTTATATTTACCATTGCTTGTATCAAAATCGATTCCAAATAGTGGTGCAGCCTGGTTTGCAGTGATAATATTACCATTTTTCTTTTCCAAAGGTGTATCAGTATTATCAAAAACTACTATATTAATTGGGTCTTGACTACTACTGCCGGTATCTGTTTGAGCTAACAACCCAATAATCCTTGTATTATCAAGTGTACCGCCATCGGTAAAGCCCATTTCTCTATTCTCGCTAACCTTCCCAATTGGCCAATAGGTTATAAGTAGGGATAATATTGCCTAAAAATGATAAATCGTTCAGAACGATCTCTTCCAAATATTTACCAATAATTTCACCGATATTTAAAATGTCTATAAAGTCTGCTTTAGCTTTAGCAAACAAGGTTTTCTTATGTTTTGGCTTTAAGTTGGCCTCAACCCTTTGAATTAGTTCCTTTTTCTTTTCAGAATCACTAAGTTGAGTTTTGATAAAATTTGCAATTGTTGCAGCAAAAAAAGCACTTGAAGTGCTTACTATATCAATGAGCGAATATGGTTGGGATATAGTAACTTCTACTGGTGATGAATCTGAAGAGTCATGATCCAGTATTGAACTAACCCCATAAGATGTAACCGAGCCGCCGCCAATTATGGTTGCATCTGGGGTTTGGCCTTGTGCACCACCAGAAACGGGTGTAACTTGATTAGGAAGTTGTACGACATTAGATTCATCCTTATCAGGAATTTGAACTTTTTCCATTATATTATTATTCATAATGACGAATGGTCGCCCTGGACGTAAAAAGAAAAAATTATCTGTTGAAGGAGCATTGTGAGGAAAATTATTAGTCGCATAACTTAAAGAGAGGGAAAAGTATTTTGAAGAAATCCACGGCTCTTTCCCTTTAGATCTAAGACCATATGGTTCAAGAATAAATTTACCAACAATGTCGGCCCAAAGCCATTTATAATTTGATCTGGAATTCAAAATTAAAAAAATAGCTGCTCTTTCTGTTAGTTCTTTAACACCCATGGCTGCTGGGGCCTGACCAAGGCTGTGCTTATTTAGATTGTTAACGTTTAAATTACCAGAACTCTCTGTAAGTGATAGTTTTTCAGGCGGATAATAAGTGCCTAGAAGGTCGTCATCAGTAATGTTATCTGGCAAATAAGTATAGATGGATGAAGCCCATGTTCCGCCAGAGACAGATGAGATATAACGAACCTTATCAATAAGATTTAAAGTTCTAAGACCAAGCATTTGCCCCCAGGCACATGTTAATGCTCGTGAACCTCCGCCTGAAAAACAGATACCAATGTTTGGTCTTAAGGTGTCTGAGTTGGTAATAGTTGGATTATCTCCATTTTTTGGATAAGTATTTGCACTGTTTGTCATAATCATTTTCCTTTTTTGTAAACATCGTTTTATTTAGATGATTGTAAGCACCGATCCTAACGGGGTGTTGAAAAACTAGTTTGTGAAACGATTTTCTTTGCGGCAGAGTGAATTGTCTACTAAAGTCGATAATTCGGAAGAAGGGTATTTGCTGTGGGTGTGTTCCAAGCCCTCTAATGGATGACCCCATTGTTTCTTTTTTTTTCTGCACCAGTTCATCGCTAACCATTAACATCGACTTTCGCATATGATACTTTACCGTCCAGACCGTTGTCTTTATAATACGTGACTTGAACGTTATCGTAGGATGCAGTCTTTTCAAAGGTGGGAATTCCGCACGGTTGGTTTGCTGGAATTGTATCATTTACCGCTATTATGCAGTAATCGTCATCCGTGGATACATGAGGACTGTCATAGAGGGTGATTATGCGTCCACCGCGAACAGCAAAAAAGGCAACTGATCTTGCGTCATCATTGTGACCGGGAGAGTCATGGTCTTTGAAATTGTATGTGCCGGAATCGTCGTTAATACAGCCGGAGAGTGCGCCTTCACAAGAGTTATCTTTATGGAAGGCCAGATATCCTGGGTAATCCTTCTCGGAAGCGTATGCATTGACGACAACCTCTATCCGGGAGACTTTTCCCTTCAAACCGTTATCACGAAAATAGAGCATTCTGATATGCTTGTCATTGATAATCTGCTCGATATCTGTAATTTGCAGACGTTCGCAGTTTTTTTTGAATATTATCTCGCACCAGTCGTCGTCCGTTTTGCCGTCGGGACTATCGTATAGCTTGAGTAAGGTTCCTTCCGATATTTTATGTGCCCTGAATCTAGCAATATCGTCATTCGATACCGGTGCACCGGAATCCTTAAGATTGTAGCTTGCTGTTACGTTTCCGGCGACAGTGCTGCAGTAACCCTCTAGGATAATACCTCCAAGACAGTGTTTGAAGAATTCGAATTCACATCCGTATTCACCCATATTCCCCCTCTCTTTTCTGATAAGTTGTTACAAATATTGAAAGTAATTTACTGCCAAACTTTGTGTTTGAACGTTTTACGTATAAAAAAGGTTTAGGGTAAAGCGAAAAGAGATTTTTATTTTGCGCGACAGTCCCTTAATTATTGACATGCAAGGTGAAATCTTTTCAAATAAGGTATTATTTGCGTATCATTTTTGTTACCTTTTATTTATCATAGGTGTTGTTTTTATTGATAACCTAAGGCAATATAGCTTTTGGGACTTTTTTCTCTTTGATGCATATGTAGGTACCGAATACTCCATCATCTATATGCTTACTTTTGATCGAAAAGCCAGCTCGACACAAAAGGCCATCCATCAACCAGTCATAGGTCGAATACTCATCCTGAAAATGCCTTTCGGTGTCCTCTCGCAGTGGGTTGCCTCCGCTATTCTTAAGCTTATCAATCAATGCCTGAATGTTCTTGAGAGCATTATCTTCTTCAATGATGACATCTTGTATATAAAGCTTACCAAAAGGCTTTAGCATCCTATTCATCCGCTTGAAGGCTATACCCTTCCAGAAATCCGGCAAATGATGCAAGGAAAATGTTGTGACAATAGCATCTACTGGTTGATCGGCATGCTCATAGTTAAGGAACCCTGCATGGTGAAATTCAACGTTAGATAGTTCAGCCTGAGTGGTCTTGGATTGCACGATGTCGAGTATAGCCTGTGAAACATCAACTGAATACACTCTTGCACATCGTCGTGCTGCCTGAATAACAAAATTCCCTGTTCCTGCGCCAAAATCGATTACTAGATCGCTTCCTGTGATTTCAAGGGAGTCCAGAATGTTGATGCTTGTGGATACCCTGTGCCGGAAATCAGTATGTCTCGAATCGTAGATATAGAGTTCAGCCTTGTAGCTGTAATCCGTGCCTACTTGCTTAAACTCGTCATATTGCCAAGATAAGCTATTTTTTGTTGTCATGGGGTCATTCCTTATGCAACCGAGACTAGCTTGAGTTGCATGAATAGAGCGGTAGAGTAACCTACCTTGCTCTCAATCCAATACGGCCTTTATATAAATTTGAAGGCTTTTACATGTGACCTTCAGGGCGAATAACTGCATTTCCTTTTTTAAAAGTTTATACATTCCCATAAAGGTTGAGATTCATATTTAGGGCGGCTTTTACTTTGCCGGAGTAATATCGACAGTGACATACACTGCTCCGATATTATCTGTAAAGCCGGCCCCATATTCTCCATTCAGATCGTCGTTGATGCAGAAGTACAATTCACCGGATTTGTCTGCCGTGAAGTTGATCTTTTTACCGACAAGAAAGACATCACCGTCCAGCCCTATTCTTGCACAAAGTGCGCCCTCGTTTTTTCCTTGCAGGGTATATCCCGGTTTCGCAATGAAATCGGGGTTGCCAGCTGCATCCACAAAACCAGATATAGTGCTGGCCTGCCATATGCCTCCTGAATACCTCAACTCTACCGCGTCACCTGTATTGATGTTTATGCCGCTGTCGACCCATTTCGTTGCCGCCGCAATCTCACAATTTGTATTTATAGTGCCGATTTTTTCACCTACCAGAAGATTCATAGATGGGAACCGGCCTGGCTCGAAGAGAAGGATGTTCAGCGATCCTCTGTATTTAAAATAGCCTACCTGTTGCCCCTTAGAAATGGGCACTGGTGTATCGTTGGAGGTTATACGCTTGAACTCATGATTGAAAACCACGGAGCCAATTGTGTTGAGTCCAACAGGGACCATGCCCACGAGTCCGTAGTTTGGGGTTTGAATGATCAGGTACCCGCGGCGAAACACCTCGAAATCTCTGTAGTCGTAGCCATAACCTACATCACCTTTGTTCAAAAGATCTGGAAAGTCCTTGATGCCGAAATAATCACGCAGCACATCGGCGTTGGACTCAATGACCTTTCCCGAAACAGGCGAGTGGTAGCAGTGATAGGTATTGGGCATCAGGATACAGGAGACAGCAGTGCCACCAACGAATTTTTTTGCTTGTTGAGAGCCGTTTAAAAGCTGATTGAGGTTAAGGGAAACATTCTTTGCCGGCATGGCAGTTTCCTCGGTTAAATTGACCGGCTTTGGTCTTTTTGAATTGGGACATCTGTTTATCGCTAAGTTCTTCGATCCATTCTGCCACCAGCGGTCGGGAATCGCACGAATCCATAAAATTGCCCTGCAGTGTGACATAATCCAGCATCATTTTTTTGGCCTGCTCGGATTTGATAAAGGTTTGGCCAGCATGATTTTCATAATATAACCAGCTGAATTTCTGAATGTATGCAAGCCCCGTCTCAACCTTCGGCATCCAGTTGAACCATTCGACAAAGAACAAGCATAAATCGTCTATCCCCTTGCTTTTCCAGTCATAATACACTAACCAATCGGTGTCAGCCGGAGGATCCTTCACACCTGCTATCGCTGCATCGAAATTCGTTTTAAATTGCCCAGTATCGTTTTCATACCATTCCTTAAGTTTTGCGACGAATTCCAGAACTGTTTCGCTTGTGTCTGTCATGATCTTTTCCTTCTGGTTGGTCAGGTTATTAATTGTCTTTACGCTTTTTTACCCTTATCTGATAATCGCTTTGAATATAATATCACTCTTTAGTGACCACTGTTTTTTGCGGTTCAATAGAAGGGAGTGTTCAACATTAAGGCCGTTTATTTGTAAAAACCATGAAAAACTTATTTAATTGTCCCTTTTATTGCTTTTATTCTTTTTTCAAGTATTTTTTGTATTATTTTGAGCCGTTACGCTGAATTATTCGTCTATATTTTTCATCCAGCAACGGGGATCTGCGTCTAAATAATCTCCGCTTGCGTAAGCAGCACCACGGCATCCTCCGCAAGCAAATTTATATTTACATTTTCCACATTCACCCTTTAAAAATGATCTTGACTGCCGGAATAGATTAAACTTTTCATTATGATACCAAATTTCTTCAACAGGGAGCGTTTTTATATCATCTACTACTACTGGAAAATATGGGCAGAATTGCACAATTCCATTTGGATTTATATAAAGAAGAGAAAATGCAACTGAACACCCTGTAACAGCAAAACCTGAAAACAATTTATCATTTTCATCAATTTCCCTTTTCCGTTTATTGTTAACAAACAGTTCCGGAAATGGATCACTATATCCAATTGTCATATTAAGTTCTTTTCCCCAGTCCCAAACTAGTTTAGTTATTTTTTCATATTGTGCTGAATTTACACATACTCCATAAGCATTGCCAACTGGCACAATATATCTGAAGTTGAAGGATCTGACTCCATGGTCGTAAATGAGTTCCATCAATTTCTTTACTTCATCTTCCCCTTGTTCAAAATATGTCATTCGAATTGAAATCGGCACGTCTTTTTCAACAAGCATGTCCACGGAATCAAGTGTTCTTTTAAATGCGCCTTTTCCTCTTATTGTATCGTGAATTTCAGCAGTTGATCCTTCTAAGCTAATATTGAATCCATTCACTAAATCACAAAGCCAATCTATATTGCTTTTATCTATCAACGTAGCATTCGTTAGCATCTCAACAGAAATAGTTGTATTATTTTTTATGAACTGCAGTATTTTGCGAAGGTCCTTCCTCATCATTGGTTCGCCACCTGCCAGTGCAAGTGTAGCTTCAGGCGCTAATTTATTTAACTCGCTAAACATCTTAGTTGATTCTTCTAGGGAAAGATCTTTTTCTACCTTTTCAAGATTACTGGCTCTACAATGTTTGCATTTAAGATTACACTTGGATGTTGAATCCCACTGTATTATTTTAGGCGGATGCACCCAAAACGATGTATTTGCCATACTTTTCTCCTTTACATAATTGCTAATTAGTTTTAAGGAAAAGCTGTCCGGCATTTGTACAAATACAACAAACTATGTATTTTTACTTTTGTGTGAGGACATCACAACCGCCGCATGGGCCATTGGCCAATTCATGTGGTGGAGTTATTAGATCACAACCTCCACAAGGGCCACTGGCTAATTCTTGAGGTTTGATCATAAGGTCACAACCGCCGCATGGCCCCTTAGCAGGAACAATTGGAATATCGTGATTTTCAGCAGCAAAAATAAGGTGTTTTAATTCGGAAAGATTCAATTGTTCAGCATCTTTTATAATTTCTTTTGCCATGATTTACCTCCATTTATGTTTTAATTTAACTTTTCATCCCGGACAGCCATCCATCCAATATTCATTTTCCCGAATTGACTTACGTTCTCTTTCTCACAACGAACGGCGGATTGTGCTGCTGCAGCTAAGCCTCAGTTAGCCTCCAACTCATTATTCAGCATTACTTCAAGATTTGAATTTCACCCCAACTAGTCAATAGCAAGATAAGTGAGATGTTAAACTTTTGCATAGGAGGTTTATACATGACAAAGATGAAAAAATACGACAAAGAATTTAAAAGGCAGGCTGTCCGTCTCGTACGTGAAGAGGGCAGATCAGCCGCCAAAGTTGAAAGAAATCTAGAGACCCGGTTCAAACACGGTTTCCAGAGAGATCAGAGAGTTTCAGGAAGATCCTGAGTGTTCTTTCCCTGCCCAGGAGAGGATGAAAGAACCTGGACAGGAGTTACATGATATCAAGTAAGAACCGGAATGTGTTAAAAGTGAAAGAGACATATTAAAAAAGCAGTTGCTATCTTCTCAACAGATCTGCATTGGTATTCAAATTCATAGCTTCGCAACGGAGTCGGGCAAATGTGCAAAGTCCTTTCATAGTCTTGCAGCAGATATTTATAAGTGGGCAAATCGAAACCCTGCCTAATATACACTTAACAAGGGAAAACATTTTCATATAGGGATAAAATACCAAATTAGCGATAGAGATTAAAAGATTATGATCAAAAATGCCTTTAAAATGGTCACAAGTACTAGAAATTCATTTCCAGGTCTTATTGTCCATTTATGCCGCTGTATTCAGTACTGAAGCAAGAACTTCAAAGAGAAGTTTAATAAAATAAATGACTATTGAGTTAACTCAGCAAAATAATCCCATTGGTTAATAACCCTAAAGAAAAGCCGCTCTTTTATGATTACTCCCAATTTATTGAGATTTAATATAAAAAATCAGCAGCTACGAATATGTTGCTAAGGGAACTCAATAACCATTCAAATATAAATACCTTTAGAGTATGGGTTCTACAGGAAGCTGTTACGATAATGTTGTAACAGAAAGTTTATTTTACATTTTAAAAACAGAGCTAGTGTAACATCAAAAAGATGAGAGTCACCATTAAGCTCGGAAAAGCTTAACGCCATGCCCACTTTTCGGGGGAAATATTAAATTAGCTTTGTTCCGCTGATAAACAAACTACCTATCAACTTCGATTTCAATGAGGATTTTCTCAGCTGGTTCTTTTCCTGCCGGTGGAAAAAGCTCAAACATAACGGAGCCTTTACCGTCTCTCATAGCCTTAAATTTCCAAATATTCATTCCTGGAACACCAACTGCATCAGTAGAAGGGTGAAGAATTATCTCTTCAACTATCTCATAAACTCCAGAGTTATCAGGAATGCAACTCCAAGAATAACCAGTTGAAGCATTGTGTTCTCTTGAAAACCATCCAAGTTTTCCCCCAATACTCATCTTATTAACAAAGTGAGTATTTAGTAGAATGCCTTCTCTTTTCTCCATTTTCTTATCCTCCTATAATTGTTTTCCCCGGAACTACTTTTACCGGAGCGTCTGTGATTTCTTGCCAGATACCGTTGCTATCGATATATTTATAATTTGCTGTACCAGATTTCCAGTCTTCAGTGATAACCATCCTCAATTCAATGTTAGGTGGAATGATAGGGCCTACGCCTCCATGTTGTGGCCAATTAATTATCGGATAGCCTGTGGCAGTGATTAGAATTTGGCAGGTTTGAGGCATTACACACATGTACGTATATTGACCGTGAAGATTTGTCGCAATATCAAGTGGAGGATTAGTAGTCTGTGTAATGTGACCGATACCAGCTACTGTTTTTGCGGGTGTGTACACACTAAAATTGATTTTGAATAAAGGTGCACCAGACATATTTCTACCGATTTCGTAACTGACGATAAACATCCCCACTTTGACCTCCGATTTTTCCATTATAATATTCTCCTTATGAAATATTATTAATTATAGATGTACAGAAATTAATTAGACTTTTTTAATTCTCAGAAAGATTGATATGTTAGTTATTCCATCGTAAAAAAGACTAAGGTATGTACTGAAGCTGACGTGATTTCTGATTATTGTTCTTATCTTTTGGATGAGGGTTTGGACTCCCTGTGAAGATGGTGTTATGTGCAGTTTCTGAAAATGTTTACAAAAGGTATGCCCAAGGAATGCAAATCCTTCTTTAATAAAGGTGATCAAGGTCTTTTTCAAAGAGAGGGAAAGGCTGCACTCTGTCATGAATGCGCATATATTTGATAAGCATAAATAATTAAACAATACAATTTCCCGCTGGTATCCTTCTTTTCTTGCTAACTTTTCTCTACATTGAACTAAGTAAATCACAGCGGCTGGCATTATATTAAACTTCCTAGCCATTTTGTCCCCTATTTCCAATGAAATTATTCATTCTTTATAAATAATAAGAAGACGTATTATGAAGAAATAAAAATATTGAATGAATAAATGAACTTTTATGCAAACAGCATGCCATTTTGTTCTCAAATGGAATCTAATCCAACGATTGAATCTTATAAGACTTAGGATTATATATGAACAGCCACCATTATTTAAAGATGGCATCAAGTCAAATTTTAAATACTTGATAGCCGACCTATAAATATTTACTTGAATAATATCAATTAGATATACTTAATAGACACATTTTCTGGAATGGCCAGAGTGAAGATGTTGAGCAGCATAAGAAGTGGATGATCTATATCTTGATCATGCCTTCATTTCATCGTTATAACTATTAAATATTAAAGATGAAGAGTACAATATAGACTTGCATTTAAATCCGGAATCTCATCTATTGGAGGTAATTGTCCATAATGGTGCTTAAGCGGTGGACGAATACGTCCAATCACTTATTCAAGCACGAGTTATTGTGTTCCGTCTTTCTTACGATAAAAAAACCTTTTTGCAAATTCTTCAGGCCTTTGCCCAATCAAGAATCTCTTTGAGTGGTCATAAAAGTCTCGGAAAAAGTGAAAAGGGATTTGGGCAACAGCCCTGTACTGGGTTTCCCTTAGGGTCTGTCATGAAATAAGTGTTACATCTTAGCATCTCATCTTCAGGCCATCTTTGTATGATCCTCAAACACAAAATCCTCGAAATAGGATCAACTATTCCTTTGGTTTTGCATTTGCGGATCGTACAAATCCGACCTAAATCTGAGCGTTCATATGTAACACTTATTTCATGACATACCCTTATTCCAGTTGTTCCTGGTAAAGTCTTCATTTCTGGAAAGCAATATTCTCTCGTCACTGGTCTCCTTTTTACCTACTATAATGCTTGTACACTTACACTCCTCCCTACTAAATGAAGCGAGAGAAGGCATATTGTGTTTATATCGAAGCTTTCTCTCGCCTTGGTGATTTTGTTATTCCACAACAGCAAGTTTTGAACTAACGAAGAGATTATAAGAATTCAGGCCTGGCGGATTGTCCTCCGGTAATTCAAATTTCACTTTAACCCCCTTGCGAAATAAGAGACAATGCGTTGAACCGCCAAAGTGGAATGTTCCGATTGGCTGGCCCTTTTTCACATTCTGGCCTTCATATACTTGTATGTCGCATGAAGACACCTCGGCCATGCCAATAAATACTATACACATCAGCCCAATTTTGGGGTTGTCGGCTTTTATGAAAATGAGAGCTCGTGTAGCAACTTCACTGATATACCCCTGAGAGTCATTAGGCGCCGCCGGATCAAAACCTACTGACGGTGTTTCTGAATAATAGGTACCGTCAATAATTTTTGTTTTTGTAATTGTACCGGAAACAGGGCTGTTCCAGCGATGGTAACTTTTTGCGCTCAAAAAGGCCTGGTAAACAGAGCCGCCTACAAATTCTTCAACGCTCTCATCTCCGTCAAGCATGTGGTATAGAGAGTATGGCTGCCCTTTAATCCAGAATTTATTGCGAAGCTTTACTTCATCACCCTGCGCAATTCTATAAGGTGCTGATTCACAAGCATTAACAATTATGGAGTCATCTCCCTCGCCTGCAATCGGCCGAAAACCTTCTCGGAATTTTCTGGTAAAAAAATCATCCCAGGAGGTAAAACCATAGTGCGATTTTTCCGGGTCACACTCAAATGTCTCAATAAACTCTTTCCTGGCCTTTTCATGTTCATCCGGTTTTAGCGGCGGTTTTCCCTGCCTCATCATATTCATCATTCCCACTATTGCCGTATCGCTTAACCAATAGTATTGCTCTGTTCTGGATGGCACTACGCCTTTAATCGGATTATTGTCTGTTGAGAGAACATACTTGGAATCTTTTGATTTGAGGAATGTTCTCCAATGGTTTAACATTTTTTTAAACTGTGCATTGAGCTTGTCATTAAGAAACGCGGCAAAACCGCCTTCGGTACCCATGGCCCAGTCAAGTATCGCGTTAATCGGAAAACCAACGCAACCCGTATCGTTATAGGTTGGAGATTTTGTCATGATTACGTTAAGCAATTCTAAAAAGTGCTTATAGTCTCTTACCTGCTTGCCGTACTTACTATGCTCATACTTCTTGGGTACCTGTTCGAACATCATGGTTACCAAGGCGTATATTTCAGGGTCCGACTCGATGAGTTTCTGAAATCCTTGTATAACCGGATGAAACGGCTTTTTTACAGCGGCTGCCTCGTTTACAAGATCGATCAGCCAATTATTCAAAAGATTCAAAACTTGCTGGTCGGACGGCAACCACTCTCCAACACGATATGATGTTGTGACATTTTTATTGTCTTCCATGAATATTTCTCCTCTATAAATGTTATTTAACTATAGGTTGAGTCCGGCTTTTTAACCAGTTGTCCACAATTTCCCTGGGCACGCCTTTAGTTCTGCAATGCATCGCGTCGATACCCAGCCATGGGAATTCAGGTTTTCCCGGAATGCCGATAATCGTGTAGCCGGGCATTGCTTCTCTGTAGACTTGTGAGTCTTTATCGGCGGGAGTTTCTTATGTGTGCCCTGGACACCGGCGGTACTCCAGTTCCGTGTAAGCACGTTAGAGACTTACAACCTGACCGTATGCTTCTCACTCAGAGGAATAGCTTTCCACCTATTAAACCTCGTAGGCCTGTCGCTCGTTGACGATGCGTATGGACATTCAGATATCTTCAACATATCACTCGTCTCTAGCCCTTAATCGGGAAGGTTTCCCTGGTGGTCGTCCTGTCACCATTTCAACCCAATTCGGTACTTTGTCCGTGGGGCTTCGCACACCGTCATCAGCGCAACGGTAGCACGCCCACGTAGAGATCAGTAGGAACATACTGAGTATTCTAAATAGAAATAAATTACTTTCAATACAATAACTTATGCGACTTCGTGTCGCAACAAACGTTGAATTCAGCTGTTTGTGGGGCGCAACGAAGTAAAGCCCCACAAATCCGCTGGAATGAAAGGTTATGTTGCGCTGTTTTCTGTTACATCAGCGATTGGTTCGTAATAGTGTATCTCACCTGTTCCTGCTGCAAAAAGATTAGTGTCATCCTGAAGGCTTATAACGATAGGGTTGTATGTATCTGTTCGGAGATTGTGAGGATTATCTTCAGAACCATTGAATGTTAGGGCTTTTTCGTTTTTATTTCCCAACGCATTGTTGAATCCGCTGAGCATAGAATCATTTGTTGTAAAAGCTAATTGGCTATGTGAGTAATAGGTCTTCCCATCTTTGCCTGACCATTTTGATTGTATGGTTTGGTTGTATACACCACATGTAATCCCCTTAAATTTTCCCGCTTCTCCATTCAGGATTACAGTTTTTTCATCGCCGTACACACGGTATACCTTATCACAGGCATCAGCATTGAAAATAGCGGAATTTTTATTCGCTGCGACACTGTAATCAAGTATTTGCATGCCGCCTGATGGAATGATTTGTTTGAAAAGCGGAAAATTATCAGCGTCAGCCCCACACTCCTTAGTCATATCAACCGTTCTTCTTAATCTTTGAAGTCTATGATCCAGGCATATTTCAACTCCAACATCATACTCGCCCAGATAGGGTGGGGTAAACCTGGCATTCGTTGAAAATTCATCAATTTGCTTATCTCCTTTAATGATACTGTAAGAAGGATAATTCGCCATCCACTCAGTTATCATTCCACCTGGATCAATTTTGTTTTGCTCGTTGAATACACCCATAGTCAAGTCTACAGTAGACTCGTTCCGTTTTTCGTAAACATACATCGCTGATTCCGACTTCACTGTCCGATTATAATGGAAATATATACCTCGGTTCCGAACAGTACAAAGCGGATTTGCCCGGCATTCTTTCATAAAATCATTCAGTGTTGCTAAATCATTACTAAGATCTTTTCGATCTTGGGAAGGTAAATTCCTGCGCCAAAATGAGTGACCTGCTTTATCTGACAAACTAAACCCCGATGGCAGAACATTATTGAGACTTTGTAAACGCTGTTTGACTATTTTAGAATTAAGAAAACCGGTATAATCGTCGATATTGCTCGTCAATATTGAGCCAATAACAATGTTGTAGTCATTATTGTCATCGGGTATAATGTTTAGGAATTCTTGGTTTAGACGTAACTGGACATATTCCAACGGATAGTTTTGTCCGTCTACTTTGATGTTTGGATAGGGGCCCTGTTTACAGCGAAAGAAGAATTCAGGAATAATAAAATTTCTAACATGTGTTTTATATGAGGGAAGAATATTTTGAAAGGTTTTTATTAACAATGAAATTCTTAGCTCAATATCATCTTGTATGTGTTGAGGTAATATGTCATCATTCACTCCAGTCCACTGCCCCACGATCCAAGGGCAATTTGAATCACTAATAACATTTCTGAGGTTGGATGGACCTGTATATAAAGACCATGCCACATATTCAACTTTTTCCATTTGATCGTTCCTTCTGCGAAGCTCACTTGCCGATAGGCTTTATCCAACGATCAAGTGAGCCATTTTAGTGCTTTGTTGATTTTTATATGATCTCAATTTTTTTCGTTTCAATTGCATGAGAAAGAGGTTTTGCTATGTAATCTCATTTTTAAGTCTTTTTTTAAATCAGGACAGTCTTCCGAATACTTGTCCCAATTTGTAGAAATAATACTTTTGCTTTTCCCCTGGGACTTTTTGCGGTATTTTTAAATCGACTTTAATATTTGGGTTCGCAAAAAGCATAATCATGTCTGAACCACCAAAAAGAAAATAGCCGAACTCATCACCTTTGTTCAGATAATCGCCTTCATTTACCGAAAGATTGCAGGAAGAGACAAAATCCATACCAATCGGAATCATGGCTACTTTACCTATTACAGGATTGTCTATAATCATTATAGCCCGATCTTGTTTGAACTGATATTCCTCTCCGTCTGTGGCACTCAGATGGCCATCTTCCAAATCTACATGTGCATACACTTCTCCGGAGACAATACTCGTTTCTAAAACTTTGCCACGGACCGGGACATGGTAACGGTGATAGGTGAATACGGTTAAATAACTATGGGTAAAAAGACAGTCTTTAAAACAATCGGAATATTTACTTCCGGCCAATAGCTCTTCTATCGGATAAGTATTCCCTTTGGACACTTTCACGTAATCTTTTTCGTTGATGTGCCAGCTGCCCTTGAATACACTGTCTGCAGGAACAAGTATAACAGTGTCGCTATTCATGTTCTCATGGATATTCTTAATGTCTTCTTCGGGATCCGGGGAGGGGCCGACCGGATGTCCTGGTGAAGGGGGAATATAGGGACGTGTTATTGTGCCTATAGGTCTTTTGCCAGGTCTTATATGCCGGCAAAAGAAAGTGTTAAAACTATTGAATCCTCCAGGAGGAACTGTGAACAAATCTATTTCAAAAGTATTATCATTTGCAAAAGAAGATAAATTATTAGCGGATTGTGGTGTGTTAAGAAAGCTTCCGTAAACCTCTACGAATACTGCCATCCATTCCTGAAATTTAGAATAGTCTTTATTTACCTGGAGAGCATTGTTATCTTGGCTGACAACAAAATATAGTTCATGAAAAAGATCATTAAAATCTTTATCTGCGGGTGTTGTTTTCATCAAAATATCCAGATAGCCGTAAAATCCCTCAAGAGTCTCAAATAATGCCCAACTCAGCGGATTTGATTGTTTTTCCCATTTCTCAAAGGCTTTTTTTATACAATAGTTCTAATTCAGTCTTTAATGTTGCATCGCTCTCTACCATTTTCTTTAAAGCATTAATAATTCTCGGATACGTTTTCATTGAAATATCTCCTTAAGTTATTTACAATTATACGGGACGTGGGGGACGACCTTAAATAATTAAAAATGACTATTGAGTTAACTCCGAATAAAAGAAATTTCGTTTTAATTATTAAACGGATAGCATTGTCAGGAATTAATTAAACGCTCTGTTCACTTATTTTTCAAAATCAAGACTTTACACATAATGTTTTCGGAGCGAACTCAATAACCATTTAATTAAATAACCTAAGCCTCCAGTTGGTAGCTCTCTCTTCTTCCCATTTTCCCCTCCGTTGGACTGAATAACTCACAGCGGCAGGCGTTATGTCAAATCTCCTCGCCATATCTATTCTAGATATTGCTAATTCAACCACAGTCCAATAGTAGAGTAAATCCCTGGCCCTGACCTGTGCTTTTGCCTCCATTTTCCGGTTATCTATTCCTTTTTCACCTGATACAATTCACAGACTCTTTCAACAACCCTATCAAAATCATAACATGTTGCAAGAGGCCAAGTGTATCTAATTGGGCTATCCTAAACATTCTCTCAACATACTCAGAAAATATCCTTCATGTTATTTAATTATTTACGGTCGTCCCCTTATAACCGTCCCCTTATAGTTTCTTTAACTTTTATGTCTTTCCAAACAGGAACATCATTATAGAGGAAACATTGATTCCTATTCGATAGGCGTTCTTGGCCCCGGGTTGGGTTTGCCGTCGACCGTTTCCGGAAATGCCTTGCGCCAGCCGTGCTCCTTGCAATAATCTCTGAGTTCCTTGATAAATCTATCCACGATTTCGAATTTTCCCAGCGATTCCATGGCGTAGATGTGCGCGTACGTGCGTTCTTCGCTGTACATTTTTTTGTCGCTCTGATCCTCGTAGGGCGTCGTCATACGTTCGGAATCGACCGTATATTTATACGTGATGTTCGGTTCAACCATACGAAAACTAACGCTAAGCGACAGAGGCGAACGATGGAGCCACAGATCTACTGTCGGGTCCTGTTCTTTCAGCTCGTCTTCTAACTTCTGGAGTTTCTCACGGAGTCTGGCGGCGACTTTTTCCGTGTAAATGGCCTTTTTCATATTGTCTTCATAGCTCATCCTGGCGAAATAAACCCAGAGAAGAATCGGCGAGAAGGCGTTTCGAGAACCGCCCACCGTGGTATCGGGCGAACCGATGTAACCCGCTGTTTCAGGTGGTTGCAACTGATATTTTTTTCGCGTCATGAAGACTCCACCAGGCCAGGGACCGCCGATCCACTTATGCATGGAGCAACAGATGCTCATCACGGCCTCAATGGAAAAGTCGAACTCGGGAACCGGCTCTTCGATCTCATTTCGGTTTTTCGCCATCTTGAGAAAGGGCAGATACGCGCCGCCCAGCGCTCCGTCCACATGCACCCAGAAACGGCGGCGCTTGTCGTGAAAAGTTTTCCCGTCCGGCGTTTGGTATTCAACGGAACGTTCCCATAAGTCGGGATATTCCTTTCCGAGTTCCTCGAGCATTTCATTTACGGCGGGCACATCGTCATAAGCGCCCTTCCAGGTCGAACCCATGTTGCAGACGGTCAATATAGGATAGCCACGCTCGAGAAAAAATCGGACAAGCTTTTTCAGTTTATCGACATTGATCGTTCCTGATTTTGGATCGCCGTCATTGATATCATGAGACGGAACCTCATCGGGCCATTTGCCGCTGTCGTGTATCTCGTCAGGCCATTTGCTGTCGTCGGGCCATATACCGTCTTTGTTAAGCGGGCCCTGACCAGAATACTTCTTATTGCCCTCTTGAGAAAATGTGGTCAATCCTACAATGCTGACGGACTTGATCACGGAATAGTGGGTGTCTTCCGAGAAAAATGCGATAGGCGTGTATTTGTTCTCCTCGGTGTCAAGCGGATCAAGCATGACGAATTTTTTCTCCGGCACGTGTTTTCTCCTCTTTAAAAGAGCCGCTTTCTTGTTTTCCGTTTCCGGGTCTTCCATCAAAATGCCGCCGGCAAGGTAATTGCGAGCATTATACAGCGCATAGAGATTTCCCTCGGTAGAACCCATAGTCAGGACATACCCCCAATAACGGTTCTGGTATTGCCCTGAAAGGTTTTTGTTATGTGGCCAATCGGCTTGCCACAATGCCGCGAAGTAATCCATAACGGCCCTCTCACAGAACTTACTGTTCAATGTCAATATGCCTCCCGTGAAGGGGTCGCCTACATTGTTCGTATGAATATCCAGGAGCCATGAGAGCGACTGAAAATCCAGATTTTCATTCACCTGGAAGCCGGTAAAATTTATATGTTGCGTTTTTATAAAACGTTCGAGTTCCGCCATTGCATCCATGTACTGCCTCTTCGTGAGGCCCGTGGGCGGTATTTCGAACTTCTTGTAGTCGATTTTCGGAAAATCACCCTCGATTCCGGGCGGGGGCGTTTCTTCATACACGCCCAGCGGGTTTTCAATCGGACCGGTAACTTCCGCCCCTTTCGGAGTTTGCTCGGCCCACGGCTTTTGCGACGGCCCGTACGGAATATTTGATTTATTCGACATTCTCCCCTCCTTTTTTAATAAAACCTGGTTTTAGAAAAGCAATCTCACCTTTGGAAATTGATTAAATTTCACTCAGAATGAACGGTTGCTTAATCGGAATAAACGAATACCTCCCATGCAAAGACGATTTTTTGTTTCATTTTTTGGAGTTTCCCCATCGCGGCGCGCACTTAAGTCGCTTCCCTTCGATATCCTTAGCATCATGAACACCGGATACCTGGCGACAATGAATCGCCCCATACCCCGCGGCGACCCCCTGCCGCTTTGCATCCGGCTGGAAAATCAATATCCCGCAATTTTTATCAGGTCTCCATGATTTCCGGTTTCAATGGCAAAGGTTTATAAGTCGAGAACTCTCGTTCGAATACGAAGTTATATGCCATCTCCAGACTGTTCTCCGGCTGGCTGATGGGAACCAAATGACCCGAGCAAGGGATGACAATCTGCGTCAGGTTTTCTAATGTTTTGTAGAAGCCCTTGATTTTGCCGCGGGGAGCTGCCCATACTGTTCGATCCAGTTTTTGCCAATCATCCCCGTGGCTCCAGTCCAGGTGATACAAAATATGATCCATGCCCTTAACACCGCATGACATGTCAAGGTTGCCGGTGTATATGAGTAAACGTAATGCCGGGGTCCCATCCTCGTTTTTTCGGTCACGCAATTTAGGCAAACAAAAAATGAACTCATCAGACTCTGTTTCGGCGGGGCAGTCAGCCGTGTTGGTCATGAAATCTTCAACAAGTGGTCCGTTACTGGTCCTGATTCATCATGATCCTTAAAACGTTTATCTTCTACATGCAGGGCTTTCTTGACTCCCTTGAGTCTGAAATATTTGTCCACTTGGGAACCGAACAGTCCGTCATCCCAGGTCCGCACGTCATAGATAGCGATGCCCCCCCCCGCAAGCTATCAATTCATTTTTAACTTTCTGATTCAAATCAAAGGCCTCCCTCCATAGTTGCTTGTTGACCAATTCCGGCAGGAGGTTGTATTGATCAATCAGGGTGTTGTATTGTTTGGTATCGAGAAAGCCAAGAGAAAATCCGACTTCCAGTCGCATTTTCGTTTGCAGGACGGGGTCCATCCAGGGATTCCCGATGGCGAGGCCTTTGAGATTGATGATTTTAGCCTCATCCTTCTTATCGCGGAGTTCCTGATTCCTTTCCATGATTTTCTCGGAAATAGCCGGAATGTATTTTCCTCCGTAGCTCTCCCCGGTTATGAAAAGCGGGCAAGAGCGATACACGGGAAAAGTTTTGAAGAACACTTGCAGCGCTTCATAGAACTGGTCGCTGAGTTCGTCTTCGGAATCCACTGGATTGTCCCAGTACATAATATGAGTTTCCTTGTTCCATGCATAAGGATTCTCCGCAACGGTGCCCGCTTCGTTGGCCTGGATGAGATAGGGGCTGTTCTCAAGTAAACAACCTGCCATCGATGAGGCCCCGGGTCCTCCGTTCAGCCAGATAAGCAACGGGAAATCACCAGCCTTGTCAGGTTCCAAACATTTCTGAGCTTCAAAGAACCAGCAGAAAAGGTTGTTCCCGTTTTTCGAGGCGTAGCCTGCATAGGATTTTACTTTCAGCTTGATTTCTTTTGTTCCTACCAGATCTCCCGGTATTTTCTCTACCAGCTTGATTCCATCGTGCTCACAATTGTCTTTTTGGTTACTACTCATAATTGTCAACCTCCTTAATTATCTAAAAAGCAATTATTCATTTAACAAATTGAATTATCTTTTTTTATAGGAAGTTACCCCGCATAACCCATGAGTTATGATCATTGTAATAGCCTTCAGTTGACTCATAACGCATAATTCAGATTTTTTTAATGAGCACCATATCGCAGATAAAGCTGAATCAAGGATTACTTTTTTACCGCCTTTGGCCGTAAGGTGTATGAATATAGTTAAAATGACAGGTATATGCATTTTTCCGGCAATTCGAGCCTCTCCTTGTCTATTTTCACATTGTTTCGATCGTTCTATCCTGCTGTGTAATAAATAGTCTGCAAAGGGGGTGTATGCTCTGAATACTTTGATGTAGTGAGGGCGGAAAGCAACCGGCAAACCACAAGACGCTTGCCACATATAGGACAGAGCTCCGTATGATCGTTGCAGTGCTCTGCGCAATACGTCTTCCAGTCGAGAAACTCCGGCTCTTGAACGGGCGGTTGTCCCGTCATATTCCTGCAAAAGGCAAAGTCTTCTTTGCTGCCGGAATGATAGAGACCGTAGTAACGAACATATACGGCCCTTGGTTGCAGGACATGCTGCAGAAATCTGCCGATAGATCAGTCGATAGGTCGGGTCATGAGCGCCTTCTTTTCTCAGCCGTAGTTGAAGGTTACTTCTCCTTCTTTACAGCTGATTATCCGCTTGTTTGATATCAGTTCTCCCCGGAGATACCGGGCGATGTATTATGTCAAAACTTCGTTGCAGTGCGTGTATATTTTCTGAAGACACGCGTTTCATCTCCTGCGACTCAGTTTGTTTATAAAATCCTTTCTCATCAATCATGTGGTTTCTTTTAACCTTGCCGTTGATTTTGTGGGTAGGAGGTGGAATATTTTTTTGACGTATAGTTATGAAGAAATGGAAATATTGGATAAATATTTTAGATTATTAAAACAGCATGCCAATTCTTTTTCAAATGGAAAATAACCCTTCAATAGAATCTTGAACTTAGGATTACATATAAAAAGCCACTATTTAGTTAATGACGGAATCAAGTCGATTTCTGAATATTTCATGACCGATTTGCAAATATATACTTCAATAATTTCAAGTAGGTATACTCAATAAACACCTTTTCTGGAATGGTCAGAGTGAAGATGACGAGCAGCATATGAAGCAGATGAACTATATTGATCATACCTTCATTTCATCGTCATGACAGTTAAATAATTGAATATGAAGAGTACAATACAGACCCGCGTTTCAATTCAGGATCTGATCTATTGGACGTATTTGTCCATAATGGGATTCTAGAAATGGACGAATACGTCCAATTACGTATTCAAGTAAAACTTATTGTGTTCCGTTTTTCTTACGACAATCAAGCATTTTTGCAAATTCTTCAGGCTTTTGCCTAATCAAGAATCCCCTTGAGTGGTCAAAAAACATCTTGGACGAAGCGAAAAGGGATTTGAGCAATAGCCCTGTAATGGGTTTCACTTATGATAACCAACCTATATGCTGAATAGAGACCCAGCTATAGCTGATGTACTCCGGGCAATGTATTTCTGCCTCCTGTTGTGTAGTTCAGTTTTGTTAAACGCCTCCCCTTTTCTGCTTTTTTTTATTCTCATATAATTGATTTACTCAGAAAAACTTTCGCTGGAACGTCTGTGATTTCTTGCCATATTCCTTTACTATCGATATATTTATAATTTGCTGTACCGGATTTCCAGTCTTCTGTTATAACCATTCTCAATTCAGAGTTAGATGAAATGACAAAAGGATCTACACTTCTATATACTGGCCAATTAATTATCGGATAGCCTGTGGCATTGATAATTATGTAGCCTATTTTAGGGAATACACGCATGTACTTATATTGGCCGTGAAGGTTTGTCCCAATATCAAGTGGAGGATGAGTAGTCTGTGTAATTTGACCGATACCAGCCAATGTTTTTGCAGGTGTGTATACGCTAAAATTGACTTCGAATAGAGGTGCTCCAGGTATATTTCCACCGATTTCATAGCTTACGATAAATAAACCCACTTTGGTCTCAGATTTTTCCATGATAAAATTCTTCTTATGAATATAATTTCATTTATGATCTCTTTAGATGCAATTCTATAAGGCTATATAGATCTGACATATACACTAGCCAATAAACATCAACTTCTTATTTCGCTGTCAAACTCAATTAAGTCCCGAGTACGTCAATGGACTTACGGCATTTATCCAGTTTATGAACCATGCATGACAGTTTCCCGTCACACCGCATAAGCTACTCAAAAAGCAGTCGCCCGGCTGCGTTGCATCCCATGAGGCAAAGGCTCGCGATTCATACGTTGATAAGGCTGTCTTTATCTTCAATCCAACCTCGGAGTGTCTGGTTCAATTCCTTGGTTAGTTCAACGAGGGCGCTGACGTGATTTTGAGTGTTATTTCCATCTTTTGGATGATGGTTTGGACTCCCTGAGAAGATGGTGTTATGCGTAGTCTCCGAACATTTTTGTGAAAGGTTTGCCCTAAGAATACAAATTCTTCTATAATTAAGGTGACTACGGTCTTTTCCAAAGCGAGGGTAAAGCCGCACACTATGAGGAAAGGGCATATAGTTTTTAATAATAAATAATTTATAATTTTCACCTGGTTTCCATCTTTCCTGCCAATTTGAGGAGCAAGCCTATTATTTTTTTCCAGTAAGTAATGCCTACGATCCTTTGGGTTCCGGAACAGATTAAGCTATTATGTCTACATATTGATTGGAAAGATTTTCAAAGTAGTTTTCATTTATTAACTCCAGGTAGAGTATTGTTATAGTTTTTGAGCCTTTTGTAAAGTTTTTGTTTTAGCGATTTCATATTGATGCCTCTATGATGTCTTTGCCAATTCTATTTACTGAAGCATTTCAATAAATTATCTCTTAACATTTTGTAATATTGAAGTTTCTTTCTCATCCGTCATGTGTTAAGCAAACAGTATGCCAGTTTATTTTCATATTGAATTTAATCCCTCGATAGAATCTTATAAAATCCAGTATTATATTTGATCCACAATTATTTAAAAGACGGCATCAAGTCGATTTCTGAATATTTATTTTATTGCCAATCTACAAATATTTACTTAAATAATTTCAACTAGATACATCCAATAAACAGCTTTCTGGATTGGTCCGGGATAAGATGACGAGGAGCATATACAGCAGATGATCTCTACTTTGATCATGCCTTCATTTTATCTTCATAACTTTTCAATACTAAAAGATGAAGAAGTTGAATATAGACTTGTATTTTAATCAGGAATCTCATTTGTTGGAAGTATTTGTCCATAATGGTATTTTTGTAGTGGACGGATACGTCCAATTACTGATTCGAGCAGATCGTATTAGGCGTAAGGGGTGTAAGGTGGGGCGACCTTAAATATTTAAATAACCTAAGCCTCCGGTTGGTAGCCCTCTCTTCTTAACATTTTTCCTCTACATTGGACTGAATAACTCACAGCGGCAGGCGTTATGTCAAATATCCTTGCCATATCCATTCTAGATATTGCTAACTAAACCACAGTCCAATAGCAGAGTAAATCCCTGGCCCTGACCTGTGCTTTTGCCTTCATTTTCCGGTTATGTATTCCTTTTCCAGCTGAAACAATTCACAGACTCTTTCAACAACCCTGTCAAAAAGATTAAGCATCGTGTTTCGATAATTACCCCATGATTTAAATATATTTTCATTTTATCGTACGATTTCAAATATGTCGGTTATTATATAGTCATCGCTGATACCGAATCCCGCCGCATTCGGCTGCTGTTTTCCAGATTTAGGCAATCCATACATCGCCTCTAATGTTCGTAAAATATTGACGTGAGTAATACCCTTACCTTCCGGATAATCACCGGATTTTATATGCGCACCCGCGAAAATAGTGACGATCCTGTTTTCCAGATCCTCACAATATTCCGGATCGATTTTTGAGCTATCGCAAAATTCCTTTTCCGTAGCAATCATCGGATTCGTCAATCCCTGATAACCTCTCTTGTCATCATTTTCATCAAAGGTAAGAATGAGCAAACTGTTGTTATTCTTTGCCCATTGATAGTAAGAATCGATATTTTCTCTCAGCCAATCATCCCCCTTCTTTATACAGCATTTCAAATTTTCCGCTGGTGTGTATAGGTTGCATTTGGGTTTATAACAGTTATGCATATCGTTATCAAGATTGGGAATGACAAATGATACTGTCGGCAACTTATTGTACCCGGAAGGTGGAGGAAAATCCTTAAATCTCAGATTGGATGAAGTCTCGACCGTTATCCCGTTGGGAACGTTTTTAAAACTTATCCATGGAACATGTTTGCGTGCATAATTCCCCTGGCGCTCGACTTTACTGCCTATCGCGGGCAGGCTTTCAGAGTAGCCTTTGAAGGAGAGCCCTTTTTTTATCAACTGAAATCCAAGATTGGAGGCGGTAAACGGATAGGACGGATTCGTTTCATCAGGCACCTCGTCACTAAAACCCACGTTTTGATTGTCGCCTGAAAACAACCAGAAATAATTCCCCTGGCTGAAGTGTTCCTCTCCGTAAATCTTGGTGAAATTTGCTCCCTCTTTTTTCAGAACGTTATTGATGTAAGGCGCATAGTCTTGACCTATGACTTCTTCGTAATCTTTATTTTCTTCAATGACGATGACAATATGATCATAAACCGGAAGATTGCCGGGCCAAACGAGGCTGTCCATTCCATCCGCCACCATGGCGTTAAAGAACATCAGCACGAAACCAATTGTCAGAATAACCGATTTATTCATTTTTCCTCCTTTATATTTACCTTGATAACGCCCAGCTTGAGAGGTGGGAATGAATCTTCAGTGTAATGAGCCTCCTACTCAAAGCTGATGATACTATTTAAAGGCTTCCCCCTAAGCTATGGTATTATGAGTTTCAACACCGAACCACAAACTAATAAAAAAGGAGGAGACCAGATGAGGTTTTATACTAAACAACACAAATATTATTGCGGAATCGATCTTCACGCAAGAAAAATGTATCTTTGCATCCTTGATGAAACAGGGGAGTCAGATTGCACCAAAACATTAAAACTGATAGCG
>JAXHVA010000063.1:0-24873 GCA_034189035.1 Thermodesulfobacteriota bacterium | reverse complement strand
TTCCTTGCGGCCGAACCTCATCTCCCAATTCTCGTCTTGTGACACCGCCTTTGGCAATGTCCTCTTGCTCTGTGCGAAATTCCCTGATCCAGCGGGAGATGTCAGGTGGGTGCATGCCAAGCGCCTCCCAGTATCTGAACTGCTGTATCCATGCTCCAGAACCAATTTGATGGCATCTTCTTTGAATTCCTTTGTGAATTTTTGTCGGATTGGTTTTTCGTTGATAAGACACCTCGCTTTCTATGATTTTACTCTTAGCAAAGTGTCCGTCAACATTAAACCATTTCATAATAAGTTGGCTATATTGTAATGAGGTAATACTTTCAACAAAAACATAATTTTCCTTTTGAATATAATTTTAATAAAGAAAAGGAGGATCGCTTTATAGACTATCTTATTAATGATAGAGAACCTTTTATTAATAAAATATAAGAATTATAAGGCAAAAGACCTGAATGTAAATAGAGCCCATATATAAGTTATAGCCCTTATTCTGAACCACTAATGATATGTTTTGAAACGAGTAATTAAAGCGATATTTCTGTTATAAAGATGAGCAGGGACAATATTGAATCAACGTTGAAATATGAGCTTGTCAAGGGGCATATTGAAATAATGGATTTAAAATATATTAGAGATTTTGTCTATGACAATAGCGATAATTATGGCATACTCTCACCCTTGCTTAAGCTTCAGTTAGTAAATAAAATACGATCAAGGAAAGGGAATATATAGCACGATATCGTTTCCTAGTGACAATATTTTGCGTTAACATGCCGTAATTTGTCACTACTTTATTCTTTCCTCTTGAAAAAGATGCAGGTTACACTCTATTTGAATCCGCATTTTTCCTTTGCAAATAAAAAAACAATACGAAAGATTTTCACCATGTGAGATAATGTAGGAATAAAGCGAATATAAGGGCTGTTTGTAAATAGTAGTTATTGTTTGTCGTTGACAATGCAAAAATAGCAGATTGCAGAAATGAATTGGCATAGTGTTTGCTAGTATTAAAAAAACAAAACAGAGAAATGAAATGTCAGGGAGGTAAAGAGTTAAGTTGAGTAAAAGAGTGACAAAAAAGATTGGCCCAGGAAAGGGGGGTGAAACATTTTAGGGCGTAGATTATTAAACTTAAAAAAAATTAAAAGGAGGTTAGAGATGTTAACAGGACTTAGAAGAAGAATGAAAGGTAAGAAAGGTTTTACTCTGATTGAGTTGATGATCGTTGTGGCAATTATAGGCATCCTTGCAGCAATTGCGATACCAAATTTTTTGAGGTATCAATGTAAGGCGAAACAGTCTGAGGCAAAGGCAAATCTTGGCTCGATATTTACAAATGAAGAGGCATACAGGGCGGAAAACGATACATATAGTACCAATTTGACGACAATAGGCTGGGCTTCTTCGGGGAGTCCAAGGTACACTTATACAGTGCCAACGGCAACCTCTACCCTGTTTACTGCAAGAGCCGCAGGGAGTATTGATAACGATGCTACGAATGATGTATGGACAATTGACCAGGGGAGAACCTTAAGCAATTCAACGAACGATTGCACGTCTTAATCAAAAATGGGGGGGATACCCCCCCCATTTTTTTGTGCGAATAAGTAAAGAGACTATTGATGATTGAGATTTTATCTCAGATACAACATGATAATATTCCAGATTTTGAAATCAATATATTTTTTAAAGCCTTACAATTGATTAATAGGGCAGGAAAATTGTATGGAAAAAAGATTGATAAGATTTCAAAAAGGGTTTGCACTGATTGAGCTAATGGTTGTAGTCTGTCTCGTTGCAATATTATCAGCATTGGCTATCCCTAATTATTTAAACTATCAATGCCAGGCTAAACAGATAGAGGTAAAGAGAAACCTTGGCCAGTTATTCACAATGGAAGTGGCATATCGTTCAGAAAACGGTAAGTATAGCAATAACCTCGCACTGATAGGGTGGAGCATCACAGGACAAGGGAGATACTCTTACTCAATAACAATGGCTACTAGTACTCTATTTACAGCAAGGGCCTCTGCGAATTTAGACAACGATTTGATAGTAGACACTTGGGTAATGGATAACTTTAAAAATCTAGTGAATAGTACGAATGATTGTTCATAGTAAATAAAAGAGAGCAATTAACGGTTACAATGAGATGCGTTTTGTGAAACCCTACCTTATTTTGATAATAGCGGCATCTTTTTTTTTATGTGGTCTCTTAGGGAGAATAGAACTCGATCAGTTAAGACAAGAAAGGTTTATTTACATTCCGGATTGCCCGTTTTGTGAGGAAGAGCCTTGGGAGCAAGAACCGTTATATATCCCTTCCGGGAGGTTACTTCCCTATTTATCCCTTGGCCATGATCAATTCATGGCCGATCTTTTATGGCTTAAGGCGCTTCTATACTTTGGTAAACACTATCTCACCGATAAAAATTATCCCTATTTTTTTCATATATTAGATATCATAACGAATCTAGATAAACGATTTAAAGAGGCATATCTTCTGGGAGGTATCATACTATCTCTTGAGTTAGATGCGGTTGAAGAAAGCAATATGCTCCTTGAAAAAGGAATGGAAAACATTCCTGATGACTGGAGGATACCTTTTTATATTGGTTTTAACTATTGGTATTATATGAACGAACATATACAGGCAGCCAAATACATATCGATCTCTTCAAGGCTAAAAGGGGCGCCATCATACCTTACACGCCTAGCGAGCACATTATATATAAAAGGAGGTCAGAAAGAGGTGGCCTTGAGTTTTTTAATAGAAATATACAATAATACTGAAGATGAACGGATAAAAGCACAGATAATCGACAAGATAGAAGAGATTCAACGTAACGAGAAAGAAGAGTGATGCAAGTATTTACCCTGTGCACTTTGAGATTCAAGGGTCTTTTCTCCCGCAGTGTTCTCTATATGGTTTTGCTCAGTGGGATTGGAATCTTTGCCACAGCTCTATTGGGAGGGGTCGTTATTGGAGAGATTGAAGAGGTGGTAAAAGATCTTGGATTAAAGATAATTTCTTTTATTGCTGTATTATTCTGCGTAGTTAGCGGTGCAGGAGAACTCCAAAGGGAAATCCAAGAAAAGAGTATTTACCCTATTATATCTAAACCCACATCGAGGATGGAATATATTATGGGCAAGGCCCTGGGGATCTTTTTCGCGGTTTCTCTTCTCGTCGTATTACTCGTTTTTTTTCTCTGGATATTACTCGTTTTCATGGGGGAGGGTATAGGAATTCCTCTATTGAAGGTTTTGATTTTGATTGTAGGGGAGGTTCTTGTAGTTTCGGCCATAATAACCTTCTTCTCTACGTTTAGTACGCCTTATCTCAGTGCTTTTTTAACACTTTCCATTTATATAATAGGGTTATTCCTCAATGATTTCTATACATTTGGTATGAAGTTTGGTAGCATCATATTTCAAAAGTTACTCTTAATCCTGTACTATGTTTTACCAAGCCTTCAATGCTTTCATGTCACCAGAAGGATAGTGTATAATGTAGAGATTGGTTGGTACGAAGTAGGTCTTGCCATAATTTATGGAATTGCCTATGCATCATTTCTTCTTATGCTGGCATCATGGTTTTTCAGGAAGAGGGACCTGTGAAAGAGAGAAGAAACATGAAAAGAAATAGCCTCACCTGGTTTTTTTTTGTTATACCTTTGTTCGTTTTCTATATATATTTGATTACTCTTTGCCCCCAGATCTTCTGGAGAGATGCCCCAGAGTTTGTAGCAACTGTTCAGACTCTTAGTATCTCACACCCTGCAGGGTCACCTACGTATAATCTTTTTGCTAAGGCCTTTACCTTTTTACCCATAGCAAACGTACCCTTTAGGGTCCATATGGCATCCGCCCTGTGCGGAGCGGCTGTTCTGTTTGTAATGCTTCTTATAATGAAGGAAATCTTTGAAATCTTATATAAAAGACCCCCTGCCTTACTCGATCTGGTAGGTATGTCGTTCTGTGCCTTCCTTTTTGGCATATCTTTTTCTTTTTGGAAGTTCTCTATTACTGCAGAGGTCTATCCTCTTCAGGATTTTTTTATCCTCATTGTTCTTTATCTGGGCATTAGATTTTATAGGAGTGGAGATATTCGGTTGTTTTTTTCTGGTGCCCTGCTGTTTGGATTGGGCCTGGGAGCACATATGGTAAATGGGCTCTTTTTTTTCCCTTTTTTGATCCTTTACCTTTCAAGGAAGAATTCGTGGAAACATATTGGAGTAATAGTTTTTTTCTTTCTTTTGGGTTTTTCTGTATACCTCTATCTGCCGTTCCGCTTTGAAAGGGCCCAATTAGTATTGGGATACAACACAAATAATTTAGAACAAACGATTTCTCATATGGCTGCAAGAAATGTTATGGAGGTAGTAAAGGAAGGGATTATAAATAATTCTATGAGAATGGAACTTTTCTATATAAAGATCTCGGAATTCTTTAAAAATATCATAGAACAGCTTTCCTTTCTAGGGTTTGTACTGGGAGTATTTGGATTTTTTGTCCTTTTAGTGAGAAGGTTTTTTATCAGCTTCATTACAACTACAATGTTTGTCCTTTATTGGTGGTTTTTTATTAACTGGACAAACCCATTTGGCTTTTTCCCAAACTATATTATCTGGATGATCTGGTCAGCAATAGGTATAAGTGAGATAATAACCATTAGAGAGCGTATGATATGCCAAAAAACGAGTTAAGATTAAGGATTATCTCGGGCATTTTCATAGCGGTACTTCTTTTGGGGCTGTCTGTTCAGTCGATCCTCAACTTTAAGGAGAATCTTTTTGAAGATAATCTTTCAGGGTTTTATCTATCTCACGATCTGGGTGCTCACATCTTGGATTCTATGGACTTTAAATCAACAATTATCACGCGCTTTTCTAATCCCCAGTTTCTCTTCTTGTATTTGCAAAATGTCGAATACTATAGGCCTGATGTCAATCCTTTAGGCATTTATAATTTTATTGATGATGATACGTTAAAAAGGTATGTCTTTAAAAAAACAGAAAAAGGGATTCCTCTTTACTGGGTTGGAAATGACAAGACTGGGATATTTGATCGTTCGCTTTTACCATATGGCCTTGTCTTTCGTTTTATAAAAGGGATTGACCAGATAGATATAAAGGCGCATAGAACACACATGCAAATAAGAAAACTCTTTGAGAGGAGGCTTTCCCAAGACAAGTATCAAAATGAGTATGAGACCTATGAAGAATTATACAGAATAAATACAGAGCTATTCAGGTATTACACAATAACAGAAAGGTTTGACCTTGCAGAAGAAGAATTCACAGAGCTCCTTGCGCTAAATCGGGCTTCACCGTATCTGAATCTCTTCTCTTCAGCCAGCCTTCTTGAAATGGGAAAGGTACAAGAAGCCAAGAACATATTAATTGAATATCAAGAGTATACTGAGATCCTAAAAGGAAGAACGTACAATCAAAAGCAGAGGTATTTGTTGTATCATGCTGGCATATTGGCATTCGAAGAGGAAAACTATCCATTAGCAGAACACCTCCTCAAGCAGGCAATGGATATAGATCCAGTATGGACGAATATCAGATATTATTTAGCACTCTCACTCTATATGCAAGGAAGACTTCATGAGGCAAAGAAGCAATGCCTTCTCTCGCATAAAATGAAACCAATGGATGATTCTATTGAGTTGCTGAAGCGTATTGAGGAAATGGAAAAAAAGGACAACCAGGTCAATATGATGGAGATGAGTTATGGAAGCCGTGATCCAAATTAAAGGTCTAACAAAGGACTTCAGACGGGGGTTCTTTATGAGAAGGGTTACCGCATTGGAAGACCTTAACTTGAATATTATGAAAGGAGAGACCTTTGGCTATCTTGGTTCTAATGGTGCGGGAAAGACAACGACGATGAAACTCATTATGGGGCTTATATTCCCTACAAAGGGAAAGGTCTGTATATGGGGTAAAGAACCCTCGACAAAGGAGGTTAAGAGAAAGATAGGATTTCTTCCTGAAAATCCTTATTTTTATGACTACCTTAAGGTGAGAGAACTTCTGCAATTCTATGGGCGATTATTTGGCTTAGAAAACAGAGTACTCAAAAGGAGGATCATAATATTACTAGAAAGGCTTGGGTTGGAAAAGGAGGCCGAGACGCCTCTGCGTCAATTGTCCAAAGGGAATATACAGAGGCTTGGTATTGCACAGGCACTTATCAATGACCCAGAGCTGCTAGTATTGGATGAACCTATGAGTGGCCTTGACCCTATGGGACGAAGGGACTTGAGAGACTTGATCCTAGAACTTAAAAGTGAAGGCAAGACGATTCTGTTTTCAACCCATATACTGCCAGATGTGGAGACAATTTGCGACAGGGTAGGAATACTGGTAAAAGGAAAGGCCAGAAAAGTAGGGCCATTACGTGAGCTATTGAAACCGAGGGTGATTGCCTATGAGGTAACAGCTACTGGGCTGGATAAAGAAGTAATGGAATTCCTTCAGGGCATAGCTATCAGGTTTATAGGGGATAAAAGCCGGGATATAACAATGGAAGTTGATGAAGAAAATATCAGTGAAGTGCTCGATATTTTACACCAAAGAGGTGCAAGACTCCTCTATCTGGTTCCAAAGAAAGAGACGCTTGAAGAGGTCTTTCTCAAAGAGGTTATAAAAGAAGATGAGAACAATACAGGCAATAGCACTACTGTCCTTTCGTGAAGCAATACGAGATCGGGTATTATATTCGCTTTTCGTCTTTTCTCTTATTGTTTTGGGATTGTCCAATGTGATAGAGACATTAGTAGTGGCCGAAAAGGCAAGAATCATAAAAGACATCGGATTCGGTGGGATCTCTATCATTGGACTTTTTGTCTCAATCAGTGTTTGTGTGAATATCTTTTCAAAAGAGCTCAGAGGGTATCGTTCATCTTTTTTGTTTTCAAAACCAGTATCAAAAGGACAGTTTTTACTCGGAAAGTATATTGGCGCCCTTATCATACTCGGAGTTATGATAGTTTTAATGGGGTCTGTGCTTTTGCTGAATCTGCTTTTAGTAGAGAGGAAGTTTGATCCAGATCTTTTGATTGGATTAAGCTTTATATTTATTGAGTTCTCCGTTGTTACCTCCTTTACCCTTTTGTTTTCAAACCTCTTTATGCCTATAACAAGTGGAATATTGACCTTTGCTATTTATGTGTTCGGACATTTAACAAGTTTGTTACAAGATCTATTTTCAGCCGATTCATATGCGTTTAACCCTCTCATAAAAAGTCTGTTTTTTTTACTGCCTGACCTGGACAAGTTCAACTTAGTGGCAGATATAGTGTATCATACCCTCCCTTCCTGGCAGCACCTGGTTCTTTTGAGCATGTATGGAGTGTGCTATATCTGTTCAGCGATTGTTCTGTCATGGTTTTTGATTCGTAAAAAGGATATAAAATGAAGCGATACAGAACCCCAGTATATATAAGCCTAATATTTTTTTTCTTCACTGCTAGCTTGATTATGGTCAGGGCCTATTTTGAATCAAGAGGTTTTTATACAAAGGGCATTGAGGCTTTCTCAAATGACGATACCTATATGGCGATACTCTATTTTGGAAGATCAGCCAATTGGTATTTTCCCGGAAATCCTTATGTGAAACATTCGATTGAAGGGTTATGGAAAGTGGCATGCAAGACAGAGGAGAGCGGAGAGATAGGATTTGCACTCAAAGCATGTTATACATTGAGAGGGTCTCTCTATGGAACGAAGTGGTTTTTTATACACCATAAAGAATGGCTTGAGAAGTCTAATCAGAAGATAGCAAAACTGACTGTAGCCCGTCATCCTCATATCCAAAGTGAGAAGGTTATTGCAGAGCTCAACAAGGAGAAAAAACCAAGAGTGGTCTGGGCGTTCTTGGTCGTTATGAGTTTTTTGAGTTGGGTAGGAAGTGCACTTGGGCTCATATTCTTTTCATTCGATTCAAATGGAAACGTGAAAGGAAAAAGGGCCGTTGTTTTGGGAGGGCTGATACTTGGGTTTTTCCTCCTGTGGATATTCAGTATGCTCAGGGCATAAAGCAACAGGCCTTAAGCCGTGCCCTTTGTGCCCAATGCCCTTCTACAGAAAGTCGATATTCATTATAGTAAACAATACTAGGGTTTCAGGGAGATGTCACCTCTATTGATTTTTATAGGAATAGGTTTGGTAATCTTTGGATTTTGGCCAGTGGGTTGTAAAATCAATGCTAAAGTAGGGTTTTTGGCCCCTTTCGGCTTTCTGATTTTTCTTATCGGCTTGATACGCTGGTTTATACCCGATTTTTTCGCATTCTAACCCATTGATACTAACGTCTTTTAACTCCTCATAACTATTTGTCAAGAGTATTCATAAGCAAGAAGAATATGGCATAAACGGTTCATAAAGCACCAACCCCAACCTTGCGCCTTGAGCCTTACGCCCCAGGTACAGTGGAATATGACCCTTAAAAGATATTCATATACATTTTTCCTTTTATTTCTGCTCACCTTCGTGGTTTACTCGAATTCCTTCCACAATTCGTTTCACTTCGATGATGAACCAATCATTGAAAGCCTTTCAAATTCTTACCCAGGCAGGTTGAGCGTATCTTATCTTTATAAATCGTTGAATATTTACGATCGATTCTTTTTCTATCGGCCTTTATCTGTCTTCACCTTGGCCCTAAACTATCATTGGGGAAAGGAAGACACCTTTGGGTATCATATAGTTAATCTCTCTTTCCACATGATTACAGCTTTTATCCTATTTTTGTTTCTGTACAAAACCTTTAGACTCAACTCATGCAATGAATTCTTAAAGACCAAAGCATATCATATCTCTCTGTTTGGGAGTATCCTATGGGCTATCCATCCTATACAGACCCAGGCTGTAACCTACCTTGTGCAAAGGATGGCCATACTTGCAGCTTTATTTACAATCATGTCAGTTTACTTTTATGCAAACTTTAGAACTACAAAGAGGAGAATCTTTCTTTTAGGTATGACCCTATCGTCTTTATTTGCTTTTGCATCAAAAGAAAACACTGTCGTCTTACCGTTTTTAATCTTAATCTATGAATGGCTGTTTTTCCAAAGGGGGAAACTCTCCTTTTTCTTGGTGAAACACCTGATAATTGGAGTCTTTGTAATTTTATTAGGTCTAACTGCAATAACAATGATATTGGGAGGTCCTGGGATTACGACTTCTCTGTTTGAGGTATTCAATAATAACAATTTGCCAGGAAGGGATTTTAGTGCTATTGAGCGTCTCCTTACAGAGCAGAGGGTAATACTTTATTACCTCAGCCTGATTTTTTTTCCAAGTTTAGAAAGGTTTAACCTCGATCATGACTTTAAGGTCTCTCATGGTTGGCTTGATCCACCGACTACTCTCCTCTCTGCTTTCATAATAGTGAGCTTGATTGTTTTGGCCTGGCGAAAGAGAAGGGAATTCCCGTTTATCAGCTGGGTAATATGCTGGTATTTTCTTACACTCCTTGTAGAATCTTCTGTCTTTAACCTAGAGTTAATCTTCGAACATAGGGCATATCTCTCGTCTATGCTGGTATTTCCTCTGATTGTAATCGGAATTTTCTCTGTCGAAAAACTTTCGATTCAAAAAAAGATCCCGTATATTTCAGGGGTTATACTAGTGTTCCTCATTATCATTTTTGGATATGCAACATTTCAGCGTAATTATATATGGAAAGACCCCTTGAGTTTGTGGAGTGATTGTCTGAGAAAATCACCGAAAAAGGCCCGATGTTATATTAATCTTGGAACGGTTTTGTCTAGGGCTGATAGAAAAGAAGAAGCGCTTCATGTTTTACGTAAATCAGTTGACCTTGCTCCAGAAAAATTTCATGCGCATTATGCCTATGGTGATGAGCTGATGGGATCAGGGGCATATGATAATGCACTTTTTCATCTCAGAAAAGCCAGCCGTATTAAACCTACAAGTTCTTTACCATTTTGTAAGATAGGGTTAATCTATTTAAGATTGAATGATTTTTCGAGTGCGAAACGGAATCTCTTAAAGGCTCTTGAGTTGAATAATAAGAGTTATGAAGCAAGAAACAATCTGGCATTGATATATTATTATGAAGGGAGGTACAGTACAGTTATATCGCTGTTAAAAGAGATACTTGAGGAAAACCCAAGGTTGGATAAGGTTCAATTTAATCTCGGGTTATTATACAAAAAAATAGATAGTATAGAAGAATCAGTATATTGGATGGAGAAAGCAGTTCAAAGGAACAGTTCGTTTTTAAGAAAGATACACTTGATTGAAGCTTACAAAAGGGCGCATAATAAGAAGAAGGCAGCCGAAGTCTATGCAAGCCTCATGCGAGATATTGGCGAAAAGAGGGTTTCAAAGTGCGATCTTTGGACACATTATATAGAGCCCCTGGAAAAAGATAAAAAGACCTCTATTTATTCGGTGCCAATAAGTGAAATCGATTATAAACAATGGAAACAGATACTTAATGGCTCTTGCCCAAACGGAAATTCCTTGTTGAGAATAGACAATCAACGAGGATAAAGATAAATAAAGGAAGCGCTACTAAATTTGGCAAGGATTTTGCAAGTTATACAGTTTAAACAGACTTTATTTTAATTAGTTTATATAATTACTTTAAAAAGATGGAGATGATCATTGTTTGATAATAAAACTATTGCAGTTGTTGTCCCCGCATATAATGAAGGCCATCTTATTGGCAGAGTAATAGATACCATGCCTGATTTTGTCGATAGGATCATTGTAGTCAACGATAAAAGCCAGGACAGTACCCATGAAGTAGTAAGAAGTTATCAATGCAATAAAAAAAAAGTTGATTTAATTGATCATGAAAAGAATCAAGGTGTAGGGGGTGCGATTATAACAGGGTACAAAAAGGCTCTTGAAGAAAGAATGGATGTAACTGCTGTTATGGCTGGTGATGCTCAGATGGACCCAGATGATCTTGCCCGCATCATTGAACCAATAGTAGATGGCGTTGCTGACTATACTAAAGGAAACAGACTTTTTTATGGTGATGCTTGGAATATCATCCCACATTACAGGTATTTAGGAAATTCC
Organism: Thermodesulfobacteriota bacterium; assembly: GCA_034189035.1. Lineage (GTDB taxonomy): Bacteria > Desulfobacterota > UBA8473 > UBA8473 > UBA8473 > JAUXFK01. Next base: position 13,798 of record JAXHVA010000063.1, on the reverse strand, counting down.
TGCCTTTCTTTGATGACTAAAATTGCATCTGGATATTGGCATATTGCAGACTCACAGAGCGGTTATACGGCGATTTCTCTTATTGCACTTCAAAGGATAGATTTAGATAGGATATACAAAAGATATGGGATGCCAAATGATATCTTAATCGAGCTTAACCTATATGACTTCCGTGTACGTGATATTCATATCAGGCCTGTTTATAATATAGGAGAGAGATCTGGAATAAAATTAATGGAGGTGATTCCAAAGATAACTTGGATTTTATTAAAGGGCTTTTGGAAGAGGCTTGTTTTTAAATATGTCATAAAGGACTTTCATCCACTGATTTTCTTCTATATACTTTCTTTTATCCTGCTTGGATTGAGTATTCCACTTACTATTAGGTTATTTTTCATTTGGGCTATATCAGGAGATATTCCAGATATTAATGCAATGGCCTTGATCTTTACGATTATTACAGGGCTACAGAGCTTATTTTTTGGCATGTGGTTTGACATGGAAAAGAATAAGGATCTCAAATAAATGAATGTTTTTTTTAATATCAGCCATCCTGCACATGTTCATTTCTTTAAGAATATGATACGGATACTTTCCGACAAAGGCCATACGGTCGTAATCGGTGCAAGAAAAAAAGAGTTTACTCTGGACTTGTTGGATGCCTATCACTTCAAATACTCTCTTTTAACCCATAAAGGAAATGGGTTTTTTGGTCTATTGCGAGAATTGGTTTATCAGCAGTTAAAGATATACAGGATTACTAAGAGAAAAAAGGTAGATATGATGCTACAGATTGGAGGGATATTCAATGCGCCTATTGGGCGGTTCTGTGGAATCCCCACACTTGCCTTTTCGGACACAGAAAATGATCGATGGGGAAACAGAGTCTCTTTTACCCTAAGCAGGCAAGTTTTTTCTCCCAGTTGTTTTGATCATGAGACAGGAGGATTGTGGAAGAGACAGGTTCACTACCCTGGTTATCACGAACTGGCCTATCTATCCCCTCGGTTTTCGCCAAATTTGCATAAGCCAAAAGAGAGGTTCATGCTTCGATTCGTAGGATGGGGTGCTGGCCATGATTTGGGAGAACAGGGATTATCGGACTCTCAGAAGATAGAGATCGTCAATATTCTCAAGAGATACGGTTGTGTATATGTTTCTTCTGAAGCACCGTTGCCGGATGAGATCAATGAGTATGCATTCAAGATTCATCCATCTCAAATTCATGATTTCATGAAAACATGCAAAATGGTCGTAGGTGAATCCGCAACAATGGCTTCCGAAGCTGCCTGTTTAGGTATCCCCGCAATCTTTATTTCAAATACAGGCAGGGGATATACTACAGAGCAAGATAAAAGATACGATCTTATCAAGCACTATCAAATAGATAAGTGGGAAGAAATCGTGGAGACATTGCATAGATGGGCGGCTCAAGATTTATTTGATGAGTGGCAAGAGAAACGTTGGGTGATGCTTAAAGACAAGATCGATGTTACAGCATGGTTGCTTGACCTTCTTGAAGACTTTCAAGGGATGGTAAAAGCAGCAAAAGATGGGGAATTTGACAGGTATTATATACATTGTGCGGGATAGCAGGGATTTTTAGACAAAAGCAAATCAGCGATAGAGATATTGAATTGGTCAAGCGAATGAATTGCATACAACATCATCGTGGGCCTGATGATGAAGGCCTCCATATTGATACCCGTTGTGTACTCGGTCATCGTCGTCTTGCAATAATCGACCTCTCAAAAGACGGTCATCAGCCATTTATTTCTGATGATGGCAGGTTTCAACTGGTATACAACGGTGAAATCTACAATTATATTGAGCTGCGTAAAGAATTACAGGGGCTTGGATGGGATTTCAAGACAAAGACCGATACAGAGGTCCTCTTAAAGGCATATCAACAGTACGGTAAAGGATGTTTATCAAGATTTAACGGCATGTTTGCCTTTGCAATCAATGATTCTCACAACGGGTCTTTATTCTTGGCCAGAGATCGGATGGGTATAAAGCCATTGTACTATATCATTGTGGATGATAATTTGTACTTTGCTTCCGAAATCAAAGCGCTCTGTACAATTCCGGACTTACACATCTCTATCGACTACCAGAGTCTCTTTGACTATCTTGTTTTCAATCGAACGGATATCCACGATCAGACCTTTTTCAGACAAATCACCCGTATTCCGAAGGGATGTTATGCAGATTTTGATACGAAAGGGTTGAGATTAAACCGTTGGTGGAATCCTGAGGAATATCTTAAAAGCGATTCTCATACGAACCTCGGTGAGGTCTCGGATGAGATAGAGGATATCCTCGTATCTTCTGTAGCTTTGAGGATGCGCAGTGATGTCCCTGTTGGGTCTTGTTTAAGCGGTGGTTTGGATTCATCGATCCTGGTTGGAATTCTTTTTTCTCATTGTAATGTGAGTGAAGATTTCTCTACATTTACCGCATCGTTTCCAGGACATCCGATCGATGAAACAAAATATATTGACCGATTGAAAAAGAGATATCCTTTTAAAAACCTTCGAACCTATCCTAATGCTGAAACGGCGTATGATAATCTAAAAGATTTTGTCTTTGTAAACGATGAACCCACTACAGACTCTTCGTACTATTCGCAATATGAGGTGATGAGATTAGCGAAAGAATCCGGCGTCACTGTCTTATTGGATGGACAAGGCGGTGATGAAAATTTTGCAGGGTATCAGTATTTCCATGGGTTTAATCTGTACGGTTTGTTGAGAAAGGGAAATGTGCCGAGGTTTGGTTATGAATTGGTGAAAAACGTTCTTCGCAGGCAAGACAAATCTGCCTATCAGACGCTTCTTTTTCAAATATTGCCCGATATGGCAAGGAAGCATTTCCTTTTAAGGACCGTGCCCTATATTCAACGGGATTTTTTCTATGAATATGTAAATAACAGTCTCATATACAACGAGTTTTTCAATGTAGACGGGTTAAACCGTAGTTTGGCTCGGCATTTTCAATATAAGCTCGAACACCTCCTGAGGATGGAAGATCGAAACTCTATGGCCTTTTCTTTAGAAGCACGGGTCCCTTATTTGGATTATCGACTTGTAGAGTATCTGCTAGGAGTTGCAGAGGCATTGAAGATTAAAAAAGGAGAGACCAAGTATCTTCAGAAAAGAGCAATGGGACAATATACTGTGCCAGAGGTATTACTGCGCAAGGATAAGATTGGTTTTGGAACGCCAAGGGACGAATGGATGTGCACGGAGGCCTGGAAAAAACGAACCATCCAAAGCTATGATGATCTGTACAGAACATTTCCAGATGTTTTTGTGAGAGACGTACAGTTGAAAGAGAAGGGGTTCGAACGTTGGAAAATCAATCAACTCGCAACCTGGAAGGATATTTTCTTGGCTTGAAATCAAATTGAAGGCATTATGGAGTATTGGCAAAGGGTATTGATAGATATTTTAGATGTTGCTGAGAAGAAGGATTATGCAGGATACAGTAAATTTGATGCATTAAACAGTCCGCTTTTGAGGATGCTTTCTTTAAACAACAAGTGGTTTCGTCTGCTCTATACACAAATAGTAAAGGAGCTTCCGATCAATATTCGTCCGTTTTTGAAGGTAAAGAAATCAAGGAATCCTAAAGGGATTGCATTGTTTGCAAACGCGTATCTTTTGCTATTTCAAAGAACACAAGATCATGAATTCCTAAAAAAGGGTATAGCTTTAATTGAATGGCTGTTCGATAATCGAAGCCCTAGACAGGATAACCTCTGTTGGGGATATAACTTTATTTGGCAAAGTACGATCTTCCTGCAGGATGAATTTGAACCAAACGCTGTTGTTACTGCCTTTGTTGGTGAAGCCCTCATACAGGCGTATCGGGTTACAAATAATAGAGAGTATCTCGATGCCGCATGTTCAGTAGCAGATTTTATTGTAAAAGACCTGCCTGTATTGTATGAGTCAGGAGATGAACGAGCGATTGCGTATGTTCTCCAAGAGGTTGATGCTGTGGTATTGAATAACCAGGTCCTTACAGCGGCATTTCTTGTGAAGGTATGGAGGCATACAGGACAGAATTTACTGATGGATATTGCCAGACATCAGATCAATTATACAGTCAACAGAAGGACGGATTATTTTGCGTGGTACTATACTCACCCAAAAGAGAAGTCCAATATAATACATGACAATTATCATACAGGTGGAATCCTCGATGGGCTTGTCGAATACTTTGAGGAAACAGGAGACGATCGATATATGGATATCTATTGGAAGGGGCTCGCCTATTACCAGGAGAACCTTTTTGAACCAAACGGTGCACCAAGATGGATGAACGATAAGAAGTATCCATTCGATATCCATGGTTCTGCTTCGGGAATTATTTCTTTTGCCAAGGCAGGGAAGTATAAGAAGGAATATTTCAAACAAGCCTCGAAGATTGTCGATTGGACTATGAATGTGCTTTACAGGGAAAAGACGAATGATTTTGCCTACCGCCAGGGGAGATTTGTGAAATGGAACTACTCTCTCATGCGATGGTGTAATGCCTGGATGGCGAGAGCATTCGCTGAATTGAACTCTCAAATGGATTGATAAGGAAATATGTTGCTAGGGTACGAACAGATATACCATCCGAATTATTCATTGATCGAAAGGATGTATATTGCGATATTCGGGATGCCGATTGTTGGGCTTCGAATCCGTGCAAGAAATATCTTTTCACTTATTCCGAAGTGCAGAAGATACTTTCGTATCCTCGATGCCGGCTCAGGCCAGGGTGTATTTACCTTCGAATTGGGGCGTCGGTTTCCCGATGCAATGGTAACTGGAATCGACCCCCTTGGAGAAGCAATTACAGCATGCAACTCTATTAAAGAGAAGGTCAAAGCGAAAAATGTTGAATTCTGTGAGGCATCAATTGAAGAACTCTCAGAACATAAGGTTTTTGATCTGATTATCTGCGTTGATATTATCGAACACATTCACGATGACTTGGCAGCCCTTAGAGGCCTCCATCATCTTCTTACCCCGGAAGGGATTCTTATTTTACACGTTCCGGCCATGTACAGACGCTATCCGATATGGAGGAAAAAGCTGAACTTTGATGTTGAAACACATGTCAGACCGGGTTTTGGCCTCGATGAGATACAGGATAAGGCAAAAGAAGCGGGCTTTTTGATCAGGAAGGCAGGGTATACATATGGTTTTTGGGAGACCCTGGCAAATAATTTGAGCTATATGATTACACGTGCGAGGATGCAAAACAAGATTCTCTATTCGCTTTTTTTCCCGATTTTGAATGCAATATCTCTTTTTGGTGCAAGGGCAAGACCCAAGACTCTCGGAGCAGGCATATATGTGATAGCAGGGAAGGGATAATGTAAACCAAAAAGAAAAGACAATAGGATTATGAAAGCTATCATTTTAGCCGCAGGCGAGGGGAGGAGGCTCAGGCCTTTAACAGAAGATATCCCAAAGTGTCTGTTGCCAATACATCATAAGCCTTTGTTGGAATATTGGCTCGATAAGTGTGAGAAACATAAGGTAAGAGAGGTTCTCATAAATGGCCATTATCTGGCAGATATGCTCGAGGAGTTTTTAGAAAGAGTGAAAGGAAGGTATTCCTTTACAATGAATTATGTGTATGAAGAAGAGCTCCTTGGAACTGGAGGGACAGTTAAACAGAATTATGATTTTATTAAGGACGAGGCGTTTTTTCTATTATGCCATGGAGATAATTTTACAAGCCTCAATATTACAGATTTTATTGATTTTCATCTGCGGAAAAAGAGCAAACTTTCAATTGCATTGTATAAGACGAATATGCCAAAACAAAGCGGAATTATTGAGGAGATGGACGAAGATTGCAAAATACTGCGGTTTGTTGAGAAACCTCAATATCCAAAGTCAGACCTGGCGAGTTCTGCAATCTTTTTGATGTCACCGGAAGTCATAGAGAGATTTCCAAATGAGAGAATAATCGATTTTAGCAAGGAGATTTTACCTTTATATCAGGGTGAAATGTATGGTTATTGCTTTGAAGGCTTCAATATTGACATAGGAACTGAAGAGAATTACACCCTTGCAAAGAGGATTGCCTCTGATCTAGGTCATGGTAATTTAGCGAAAAAGATGTAAGAGGTTAGCTTTTAAAAGAGTCGCTTCAACGACGGTCAAATGTGAGGATATCCCCTGTTCTTTCTTAACGCTCACTAAGGTGCTCAGACAGTACACGCATTAAAATTTGACCGTCGTTGAAGCTAAATTGATGCAAGTAGATCAACTTGTTATGATGCATTCATAGAATATTGATTATTGAATAATAGGTATAAGGAGCTCGATTCATGTTGAATGTATTCAAGGATTATTCGTCAAGTTTAAATGATCTTTTAGCAGAGTATAACTGGGAAAACGTTTATAAGTTGGCAAAGGCCTTACGCCTTGCTTGGGCAAATAGGAAGAGAGTTTTCCTTTGCGGAAATGGAGGCAGCGCTGCGAATGCGATGCATCTTGCGAATGATCTGATTTATGGAGTTTCTCCGGATAATGAAGATGGAATTATGGCACATACGCTTTCATGCAATCAATCTGTTATTACCTGTCTGGCGAATGATCTGTCTTATGAGGACATCTTTTCTTATCAGCTTTCGGTTTTGGGAGATCAAGGCGATATTCTCATAACACTTTCAGGCAGCGGAAACTCTCCGAATATCATTAAGGCGATTCACAAGGCAAAAGATATAAAGGTAAAGACATTTGGCATCTTCGGATTTTCTGGTGGGCAGGCATTGGGGCTTGTGGATGTGGCGGTTCATTTTCCTATTGATGATATGCAGATTTCCGAAGATTGTCAGCAGATTGTAGGTCACATGGTGATGCGCTGGTTGAAAGAAAACCCTGCTTATCCTAAAAGGAATTGAAGATGAAGCAAAAGATCGTCGTAATTGGCAGTAACTCATTCTCAGGTTCTCACTTTGTAAGTCATGTTTTGGAGAATGGATTCGATGTGATCGGTATCAGCCGTTCTGTCGAACCAGACCCAGTCTTTTTGCCTTACAAGAAGAATCCAAACCCTTGTTTTCGGTTTTATCAGTTCGATCTAAATCACAACCTGCATGAGATAATAGACACGATCGAGGATTTTGAACCTGATTATATCGTAAATTTTGCATCACAGGGGATGGTTGAACAGAGCTGGCAGTATCCTGAACACTGGTTTCAGACCAATGTTGTTGCGAACGTAAAGCTACACGATCGACTGCGTAAATGTGATTTTTTGAAAAAATATGTCCATGTTTCTACACCTGAGGTTTACGGCTCATGTGAGGGCGTAATAAAGGAAAGCACCCTCTATAATCCAAGTACCCCTTATGCAGTCTCCCGTGCGGGAACGGATATGAGCTTGATGGCTTTTTACAGGGCATACAATTTCCCAGTTGTCTTTACACGTGCAGCAAATGTATACGGGCCAGGGCAACAGCTTTACCGCATTATTCCAAGGACCATCTTGTTTTTTACACTGGGCAAGAAATTAGAACTCCATGGTGGCGGTGATTCAGTCCGTTCATTTATACATATACATGATGTTGTTGATGGTACACTCAGGGTGGCTCGTATGGCAGCGCCTTCAGAAATCTATCATCTTTCCACTGAAAGAAATATTTCTATCCATTTACTTGTACAGATGATTGCAAAGAAGATGGGCGTATCCTTTGAAGATCATGTAGTGATAACTAAAGATCGGCTTGGCAAAGATTCGGCGTACTTGTTGGACAGCTCAAAGGCAAAAGAGAAGCTTGGATGGGTTGACACAATGACTCTGGAGAAGGGGATTGAACAGACCATAGCCTGGATAAATAATAATTTGGATATCTTAAAAGATATGCCTTTGGAGTATATCCATAAGCCTTGAAATCTGTTTTATTTATTTAAGAAAGGGAAATTCGTGTCGGATTTATTTAAGATAGACAGTCATAAGCTGATGTATCATCCCCGCCGGGTTTCCGATTGGATCGATGGGAAGAATATATACCCTATTTATGTTGAGATAGGCCCTGCAGGCCAATGCAACTGTAGGTGTATATTCTGCAGTGTTGATTACATTGGTTATAAAAACAGATCCTTAGAGACTCCCATGCTGAAAGAGAGGCTGGAAGAGATGGGAAATCTGGGTGTTAAAAGTATCATGTACGCTGGGGAGGGAGAACCTTTTTTGCATAGAGAGATGGTTGATATTATTGTTCACACTAAAAAATCCGGCCTTGATGCTGCCATAACGACCAATGGTATCCTCATGTCTTCAGCCATTTCTGACAGAATAATTGAACATACTGAATGGATAAAGATAAGCTGTAATGCCGGCACACCTGAAACGTACAAAAAGATACATGGTACAAAGCCAAGTTATTTTGAGAAAGTGATAAAAAACCTTAAAGAAGCAGAGAAAATCAGAAGAGAAAATGGATATTCATGCACACTTGGAATTCAGATCATCCTACTTCCCGAAAATGAACAGGACGTACTATCATTAGCAACGACTGCAAGGGATATAGGCCTTGACTATATCGTTATCAAACCCTATACACGGCACTCATGTAATTCGCACAACTTTGATATTCAATATGACAGATTTTCATGGCTCTCAGAAAAACTCAATACCCTGAACTCGGAGAATTTCAGCACCATATTCAGGATCAATGCAATGCGACATTGGGATAGAAAGAAGCGCGGATATAAAAAATGCCTCGCCCTGCCATTTTGGTCTCATATTGACGCCGGAGGGAATGTATGGGGTTGTGGAGCCCACCTTGAAGATACTAGATTTTATTATGGAGATATAAACACTCATACCTTCCAGGAGATATGGGAAGGTGAGAAACGCCAGGAGTCACTCTCATGGGTTGAAAACTCCTTTAACATTGAAGAATGCAGAATGAATTGTAGGATGGATAAGGTTAATCAATATCTGTGGGATTTGAAAAATCCGGTTGAGCATGTAAACTACATATAGAAAATGATATAAATCTTAATGGTTATTGACTTCCTTTAGCAAAAAATCTGTCACAGTAAAGGCAATCACGTTTTAACCCGGGCAAAACTCGCTGGTTAGTGAGAATTAAAATTTGACCACTGATGAAGCCATTCTTTTCAAAGAGCTAAGCTTAATAAAAAGATGAAAAGGTAAAAAATATGGGAGAAAAGATCGATCTTATGGCAAATTATCCTAAAACGAAACGAAATGTGAAAGAAAGAGGTGGCTCGAAGACAGATGAAGATCGTGAAATTGCAAGAAAATTTGGTAAAGATTTTTTTGACGGAGACCGAAAACACGGGTATGGAGGATACTATTATAACCCGAGATTCTGGCAGCCCGTGATCCTTGATTTTCAAAGGCATTATAGATTGGATGCTTCAAGGAAAATACTGGATGTTGGATGCGGTAAAGGTTTCATGATACACGATTTAGCGCTCTTGATTTCTGGAATAACAGTGAAGGGAATAGATATTTCTGAATATGCCGTAAAGAATACAATAGAAGATATGCGGCCCCACGTTCTGGTTGGCAATGCAAAGAGCCTTCCATTTTCGGACAACTCTTTTGATGTGGTTTTCTCCATAAATACTTTACACAACCTGGAAAAGGATGACTGCGCCACTGCTCTAAAAGAGATAGAACGCGTGAGCAAAAAAAAGAGTTTTATTACGGTGGATGCTTACAGGAACGAAGAGGAAAAAGAACTCATGTATGCTTGGAACCTGACTGCAAAGACCATAATGCATGAATGTGAATGGATCGCCTTTTTTAAGGAAGTCGGGTATACAGGGGACTATTTCTGGTTTATTCCATAATGGACACTTTTATAAAAAACAATACTCCAACAGCAATTGAACTCCTTTACAGAATGAAGAAGATCAGACTTGTGGAGGAGACCTTTGCAAAGCGATACAATGAATGGGAAATGCGCTGTCCGACTCATCTATGTATTGGTCAGGAAGCAGTGAGTGCAGCTGCAGGATTAGCCCTTCGTGCTGATGATTTTGTTGTCAGCACCCATAGGGCCCATGGGCATTACCTGGGAAAAGGCGGTGACCTCAAAAAAATGGTTGCGGAAATATACGGTAAGAAAACAGGATGCTCTGCAGGCAAGGGAGGTTCCATGCACCTGATTGATAGAAGTGTTGGTTTTATGGGAAGCACTGCAATTGTCGGTGGAACGATTCCTGTTGGTACAGGGCTCGGCCTTTCCATTCAGATCAACGGAACGAGTCAGTTGAGCTGTACTTTCTTCGGTGACGGAGCTGTTGAGGAAGGTGTCTTCTATGAATCCTTGAATTTTGCAGCCCTGAAAAAACTTCCGGTTTTATTTATATGTGAAAATAATTTCTACTCGGTATACTCACCGCTTTTTGTGCGGCAGCCGGAAAACCGTAAAATCTATCAGATGGTTGAATCAATAGGGGTAAAAGCAGACCATGGAGACGGCAATAATGCTGTAGAAGTCTATCAAAAGATCCTTTCTGCAGCTGAATCAGTCAGAGAAGGAAAGGGCCCGGTTTTTTTTGAATTTGTGACGTATCGCTGGAGGGAGCATTGCGGACCCAACTATGATAATGATATCGGCTATCGCAGTCAAAAAGAATTTCAGCTCTGGAAGAAAAAAGACCCTGTAAAAATACTTGAATCAGATTTGTTAAAATTTCAGGTTATCACAGGGAATGAAATTGAGATAATGGAATCAAAGATAAACCAGGATATAGAAAAAGCTTTTGAATATGCGAAAAAATCGCCCTTTCCTGATTCTGAAGAGGCTTTTTCCCAGGTTTATAAGGAACATAAGGGAAACCCAAATGGCCAGGTTACTGACATTTAAAAGCGCAGTCAATGAAGCCCTTTCAACGGCAATGGAAAGAGATAAATCCGTTATCTGCTATGGACTGGGCACTGATGACCCGAAAGGGGTCTTCGGCACAACGCTTTCTTTGAAGAAACGATTCGGACCAAAACGTGTTTTTGATATGCCCACATCGGAAAACGCAATGACAGGGGTTGCCATTGGCGCATCATTAAACGGAATCAGGCCGGTCATGACCCATCAGCGTCTCGATTTTTTCCTCCTTGCACTCGATCAGCTGATAAATAATGCCGCAAAGTGGCATTACATGTTCGGTGGGCTGGCATCAATACCTATCACTATAAGGCTCTTAATCGGCCGGGGATGGGGACAGGGCCCAACCCACTCCCAAAATCTCCAGGCTGTTTTTGCACATATTCCAGGATTGAAAGTGGTGATGCCCTCAAATGCAGCTGATGCAAAAGGTCTATTATTATCGAGCATTTTTGATGACAATCCGGTAATATTTATCGAGCACCGCTGGCTGTATAATACCGAAAGTGACGTTCTCGAAGGCGATGTAAGAATCCCTATAGGCAAAGCCCAAAAGCTTAAGACCGGAAAAGATATTACTCTTGTTTCTATTTCATATATGACCATTGAGGCTCTCCATGCCATGGAATTCCTTGAAGAGCAAGGTGTATCCTGTGATCTTATTGATCTTCGTTCAATAAAACCCATTGACTATGAGATGATCTTTGAATCCGTAAGAAAAACAGGAAGGTTGATGGCTATTGATACCGGAGTCAGAACATGCTCTGTTGCAGGTGAAATCATAGCAAGCGTTTGTGAAAAACATTTTGACTCAATATCAGCCCCTCCCGTGCGTTTGACCCAGCCGGATGTGCCGACGCCCACTAGCCCAGCCCTTACAAAGTTTTTTTATAAACGGGCTGAAGATATTGTTAATGCTGCAGGCAGTTTACTTGGAAAGAAATTTGATGTGAGTAGTATTACGAAAAGACGTGATTTCCCCCATGATGTCCCGGGCGACTGGTTTAAAGGGCCTTTTTAATGAAAGCAGCTGTTCTATATGAAACAGGCAAGCCTCTGATTGTTGAAGATGGAATTAAGGTTCCTCTTCTCAAACCCGAACAGGTATTTGTTAAAATAGCATACAGTGGCCTGTGCAAAAGCCAGTTGATGGAAGCACGCGGGTTTCGCGGTAAAGACATGTATATTCCCCATATGCTAGGCCATGAAGGCTCGGGAATTGTTGTTGACAGAGGGGCAAAGGTAACAAAAGTAAAACCCGGTGATTATGTTATACTCGGGTGGATCAAAGGCAAAGGAGAAGGCAGTGCCGGAGGTACACAGTACAGACTAGGGGATACAATTATTAATGCCGGAGGGATAACCACCTTCAGCGATTTTTCCATTGTATCTGAAAACCGATGCGTAAAACTTCCGAATGGAATCCCCCTTGACATTGCTGTGCTTTTTGGTTGTGCCATTCCAACAGGTGCTGGAATCGTAATGAATGAGATGCAGCCGGAAAAGGGCAGCTCTATAGCATTCTTTGGCCTTGGCGGTGTAGGGATAAGCGCTCTAATAGCAACCGGACTGTTTGAATGTGACAAAGTCATTGCAGTTGATATTCAAAGAGAAAAGCTAGAGCTGGCAAAGGAATTTGGTGCTACTCACACTATAGACAGTTCAATCGAGAGTCCTGTTGAAAGAATAGTAGAAATCACTGACGGTAAAGGGGTTGATTACAGTATTGAAGCCGCCGGAATAACCAAAACCATAGAACAAGCATTTCAATCCGTACGAAAAAACGGAGGCCAGTGTATCTTTGCTTCGCACCCCAAATCAGGGGATACGATTAAGATCGACCCATTTGATTTAATTTGCGGAAAACAGATTGCTGGTTCCTGGGGTGGAAGTTCATTGCCGGACATTGATATTCCAAAATTTGCACAATTATACAGGGAAGGCAGACTTCCTCTCGATAAACTTTTGAACCGACGCTATCCGCTGGAAAAAATCAATCAAGCACTTGATGATCTCGAAAACAGAAAGATCATCAGGGCATTGATAGAAATAGATCCAGGTCTATAAATAATGAAAAACAGATCACTCTCATTATCAAGAAAACGCAATGATACTGATCCTCAAATCTTAGAAGAAATAGCTGATTTTTGGACATATCAGTTGAACAATGAGATTTATTTACGAAATCATCCACATGTTGTCAGGGGAGGTAAAGAGTATTTCGATATCATTCTCTCTCAAAGAAAAAAATACATCTACTATTTTGAAATAATGACCAGATACCTGAAAGGAAGCCCCTCGTCACAATTACTTGAAGTGGGTTGTGGTATGGGGACAGACACTATTGTTTTTGAGAAAAATGGTTTTAATGTTACGGGCATAGATTTGACGCCTGCACATATCACTCTGGCCAAAAGACTTTTTGATATTTATAATGCCAGAGGCTTTTTTATCCAGGGGAATGCTGAAAAGCTTCCTTTTCCGGATAATTCCTTTGGGTCCGTCTATTCATTTGGGGTCCTTCATCATACACCAAAGACGCAGACCGCAATAAAAGAGATACATCGTGTACTTATGCCTAAAGGACGTGCAGTTATCATGTTGTATAATAGACGGTCATTAAACAACCTGGCGCACATTATAACTCGAAAGGGGTTTGAAAACGTTAAATTAGGAGAGGATTCTCCGGTAACTTATAGATTCAGTAAAGCGGATGTGATGAAGATGTGTAAAGATTTTAATACGTGTAATGTAAAGACCGAATATCTTTTTGGGGCCGGATGGGCAAAAATTTATGATTATATACCACGGCCTGTTTTTCTTATTCTCAGCAAACTTATTGGTTGGCATCTGGTAATCTTCGCTCAGAAATAATACGATATCCGATTGATATCGGATATCGTATTATTTCTGAGC
>JAXHVA010000062.1:0-25194 GCA_034189035.1 Thermodesulfobacteriota bacterium | reverse complement strand
CGGCGACTTGCACTTGGGACATCGCCGATATGCATCAGGCCCAGGATCCGCTACCCGACAAATGAACTTAAACTCATCTCGTAAACCCTCATGACCACATTTCTCACACTTTAAAGCCATTGCTTCAACCTCCTCAGTCTCTTTTTATATGGTGACCATCCGTGAAAGGACAGTCTGTCTAATCACCTTTTTACCTTCTTGGACTTCTCTTTACGAAATCATCGGTTGGTTTCAAAGGGCTGGAATATTCACCTGGGGTATCATACTGAAATCTCCCCTTCGTTATCTTTTTGTAATAATGTTATAACAAATTACAAAATTTATGTCAAATTTATTTTATATAAATAACGACTCGTTGGGGATTAAAAAAGGCAGTCTTTCTAATAAGGAAGGGGATGTTTTAACCTCATATCCCCCTGCTTCCGACAAATTGCATTCGTTCTATTTTGATCGAGGGGACGACTGTACTTTCGGGCATAATAGGTACATAGCCGGCAGGGTCATGGATCAGTCTAAAAGGAGACAGCTCAGTTACATTGTTGAATGCTTCTACGAGACTCTGGAAGTATCGTAAGTCAACAATTGGGTATTTGATTTCGCCGTCCTCGATGAGAAAGGTTCCGTCTCTAGTCATTCCGGTAAGTATAGCCTCTTTACGGTTAACAGTATTGTTATAGTGAAATCTAGATATATAGATGGTTCGGTCTTTTGAATTCGTTATCATCTCTTCGAGGTTTGAGTTACCTCCTTCCATAAAGAGGTTTAAAGGTGTAGCCCCCATACTTCTCATACCTGGTAAAAGTGCATGGGAGGTGCTTTGTTTGCCCTCCTTTGCAGCCAAAAGCGAGTCATAGGCCAAGGATTTTGCAACCCCATTTTCAATAAATACCGTCTTTTTCTTGGGAGTTCCTTCAAAATCAAACGGCATCACATAACCTCGAAAGTCAAGACCATCATCCCAGATCGTTATGTTTTCTCCCAACACCCTCTTACCAAGGCGATTACAAATAAAGCTTTCGTTTTCCTGATAGTGTTGGCTGTTAAATCCAAGCCACCCTAGATATCTAACCCAGTCAGCTACTGCATAAGGCTCAAGGATGACGTCATATCGTTTCGCCTCTTTTGTCCCTGATACATTAAAAATATCGATGGAGACTCTCCTTTGCATTTCGCACTTTTTTATAGTCTCGTTAAGCAAACCTTCCCAATCTAGGTGGGTCACATCCGGATGGGCACGCGCACCATATCCAGAAACGCCATTTTCTCCTGTCAGTGTTATACTTAAACTCGCATCTGTAAAATCTGTACCTACCATGGTACCTATGGAGTTAGCAACACTGATATCTCCTTTGCCTGTTAAGGATTTTGCATGGATAGTCAGGCCCTTCTCCTTTGCCTTCCTGATCATCTTGCCAATGGTCTCGACTCTCCTTGCGGGTGAATAATTGGCAGTATTTATAGAGAATACACTCTTCAACTCGTTTTTTGTATTGCAGGGAGGAGGATTAAAGTGAGATACAGGGCTGATCTTTCTCAATAGCTTCTTTGCTTTTTGCAAGACGATCTTTATCGATTGCAGATCAAGGCTGTTTGTTGAAATAGAACAAATCCTTTTCCCATCTGCTAAACTGATAAAGAGTTGACTATTTGTTTCCGCTACGTGCTGATGAACAACCGAATCTGCAACCCGTGTTAATGATGAATCCCATCGGTAAAGAATCAGTTCCGTAAAATCCAAATCCTTATTGTAATCGAATATATAGCTAAACAATCTCTTCTTGTCTTTCTCCTTCATCACTTGTTCCTGCTTCTTACTTTGACTTTTCTAAATCTTGCAGGACATGCCCCATGTCCAACATTCATTATCTGCCCGGGTTGCCCCTTCCCGCAATTCGGTGTACCATACCATTCAAAATGTCCTTCATTACAGATCGCATCACACGATCTCCAGAAGACCGGAGTTATTCCCATGTATATTGGATTCTTAAGCGGCCTTATTATCTTGCCATTCTTGATTTCCCAGCAAATCTCCGTTCCAAAGCTGAAGTTCCTTCTTTCATCATCGATGCTCCAACTTACATTAGTATCAAAGATAAACCCTTTGTCTGTATCAGATATCATATCTTCCATATCCCAGGTCCCTGGCATAAGAGAGATGTTTGTCATCCGGATTAATGGTATCCTGTTCCAGCTACTTGCCCTGCATGTTCCGTTGCTTTTTTCAAAAAACGTTCTTCTCAATTTTTTATTTAGGGTATCTATAGTTTCCCTAGAGGTCAGAAGGCCTGTAAGTATGCCATCTTTGATGATGTAGGTCCTCTTTGCAGGGACACCTTCATCATCATAACCAAAAGTCCCGAATGAACCTCTTTGCATTGCGTCTGCTACTATAGTTACCCTATTGGAGCCATATCTATAAGAACCTAATTGATCTAGTATTCCCGTTATAAACGACCCCCCAGCATATGTTATCTCAGAACCAAGAATCCTGTCTGCCTCGATGGGGTGTCCTATTGATTCGTGTATCTGAAGATAGAGCTGACTCGGTTTAAGTATGACGGTTGTCTCGCCTTCCGGGCAATTCTCTGCTTTTAAAAGCTGCAGGGCCTCATGAGCAATTCTTTGGGAATGGTTGGTGAGGTTCATCTCGTCTATAAATTCATAACCCATGCAGGCAAAATTACCGTCTCTTTTAGGATAAGATCTGGCTTGCACCTCTTTTCCGTCAACAGCTTTCGCTATTATCCCACCACCGCTTTGGGTAATTTCCTGTATGATATATGCACCTTCTGTGTTTGCAAAGACCTTTTCAGTCTTTACAAATCTCAAAGCCCCTTTGGTGAATTTTATTTTTTTGCTCATCTCGACCATTAAAGAATCGGCCTTTAAAAGCAATGATACCTTTTCATCGATGGGAACCTCAAATGGATCTCTTAGTACAGGGGTTTTATAATATCCTTTTTCAACTACCTCTTCTTTCGATAGTTGGACCGGCCATTTCCTTGTTATTGCACTGGCCTTAGCAATATCAATTGCCTTTTCTACCTGTTTTCGGATTTCCTTTTCATCGAGTCTGTAGCTGCTGGCAAATCCCCATGCCCCATCATAGATTACCCTGACTCCAAAACCCCTGGTTTCAAAATAGTTAAGATTCTCTACTCTCCCGTTTTTTACTAAAATTTCCTCCCGATTCTCAAATGGAACTACCCTCACATCAGCATAACTTGCACCTTTTAACTGTGCAAAGTGCAACACCTTTTCAGTAAAATTTCGAAGTTCTTTCATGTCTCTTACTCTACACCCCTTACGTATTCTCCATACCTTACCAGATTACGCAATACCCTTGAAGCTCTTCTCGGATTTGGATATACTGGAATACCCTTTTTTCGAAGAAGATCAAAACTCACCGGTTCAGCAACAGCACGGGGCATTAGATTCACATAAACCAGAGGTTTCTGTAACTCATCCACCTTATCCCTCATAAGCCTCACATTTTCCTCTTCCTGCTCTTTTAGGGATTCAATCATCTGCTCAAACTCTCCTGTATCTACGAAAGACAATTTGTTCAACATCTTTGAAAAATAAACACTTACCCCTATGCCCCCCAAAAGGACTGCAACATCAATATTGGGATCCTCCATTATTGCCCATAAACATGAAAAGAGAACAAGGTTGCCAGATGTTACTAAATCAGTTATATCCGTTGGATTAGCATGAGAACAACGAGGGGGTAGCATAGAAATAAGCTTTTCTGTAGTTTTTACAGAGAAAGAGGGAAGTTCTAACCCCACCTTTTCACATGCCTCAGCCATAACAACACCAATACCTCCCCCTTCAGTCAAGATCCCTACTCTTTTTCCCTTGGGCAGAGGAAGAGAAAGCAAGGCTTCGCCTACATCGAACATTTCTTCTTCGTCGTCCACCCGGATGATCCCTGTCTGTTTGAACATAGCGTCGTAGATCATATCTGAACCAGATAAAGATGCGGTATGAGACTTTGCTGCCTTTGCAGAACCCTCTGTAGCGCCAGATTTCATAATGATGATAGGCTTCTTTTTAGTAATTTCCTTTGCCAATTGAAAGAATCGTCTCCCTTCTCTTACCCCCTCAACATATGCTCCGATTATTTTAGTCTCTTTATCTCTGGCCAGATACTCGATATAATCTTCCAAATGGAGATCCGCTTCATTGCCATTGCTGACAAATTTACTGAACCCGATCCCTCTATGCATCCCTGTTCTAACGACACGCTGTCCATAGGTTCCACTTTGAGAGAGAAAGGCAACAGGCCCTGGTTTTACCTCCTCCATCCAGGCTAAAGAAGAGAACAAGGAAGATGTGTCCGCATGCCCCATACTGTTAGGGCCTATGAATCGTATTTCACCTTTTTTAGCAATATCCACAAGTTCTTCTTCTATTTTAACACCCTCTCCTCCAGATTCAGCAAGGCCTCCTGAAATAACCAAAGCAGCCTTTACACCTTTTTTTGCGCATTCTTTCATTATTTCAGGGGTCTTTTCCGGTGGTACAGAAATGACAGCAAACTCTATTGAATCTGGTATTTCAGTAATATTCCGGTATGCCTTTAGACCCATAATCTCCGATGCTTTCAGGTTCACCGGGTAAACCTTCCTCTCTGGATTACCGATAAGCCTACACATCACACCAAATCCCCATGTTCCGATCTTGTTTGATGCACCAATCACCGCAACGGATCTGGGGTTGAATATATAATCAAGCGGTTGAATAACAAGATTTTCATCAAGATAATCGATTTTTATATTCTTTTCCATTTCAACTCCTTAGTTCACTCTATTTGAATTTCAGCTGTAAAAGGTTATTCTATTCGATGCGAACAAGACGTAATAGATGTATCCCGTCTTTCAACTGGCTTTATGAAACCTTATCTAAAATGTTAAAAAAGGGTATTTGACATGTCGTATTCACAGAATAATCCTTTCAAGCGATACTATTCGGTGTCCATCCACAATTGAGCAATTTTATTCTAAGGTTAAAGAAGATGAAAAGATAAAATATGAATCTAAAAAAAGGTCAGGCAAAAGGGCCATTTCTGGATGGATACTGTCTAAAAGTTCTCTGTGAATTCAAAATGAAATGATATTATTTATTCTTTTGTGCAAACTCATATACCATATACTGAATAAGAAAAGTCATCTTCCCATATATGCGGTTTAATAGAGGCACAAAAAAGGGGGGTAAAACAGAGCTTTTGAACACGCTATTATATGTGACCGTTTATGTACTGTTTATTTACAAACGTTCCTTCCACTCCCACCACACTTTATTCTCTGAAGACTTACAAACAATATAATGATTGTTGTAAAGATGTTCTATTGTGTCTATTATGTCCAGTGATTCAGCATTTGAATTATCCTGTAGTCTTTGTATGATTAACTGCAGGGTCTTTTCTGGGCTTTCCCCATCATTCATCGTAAATACTGCCTGTCTTTCAAGGAATTCATTTTGAATCATCTTGTCAACAATATCCACCTGTGTTGCGGATCTTACAAGTTTAACATCGCTTTCTTCAAGTGTCCCTTCTTTATATTTGTTTTTTAGATCAACATAATACTCATCTACCAGTGCATTAAAATCCTGGATAACCTGATCGAGTTCTTTTGCAGATATGCCCTCTGTTTCCACGATTGCACAATTTGCATCATATTTTCGCCAGTCATTGGTAAGTATTTTAAGGCCGTATTCTTCAGCCTTTTCTCTGACTTCTGTTCCGGGAAACGGTGCAAGTAAATGGAAACCATAGCTCGCAGACAGGTCTTTTCCGAACTTTAATGTCTTATCGACAGTATCGACCGTCTCCCCTGGCAAACCAAGGATAAATGATGCCATTGGAATCATTCCTGCATCTTTCGCCATCTTAACAGCCTTGACACATTTTTCAATGGTTATCTTCTTCTTGACTGTATCGAGAATCTTCTGGTTCCCGCTTTCTACCCCGTACAGCAACATCGAACACCCTGCTTCTTTCATCTTATTAAGAAGGTCAGGAGTAACTGTATCTACCCTTGCAAATACACCCCATTCAACTTCAATGCCCCTTTTCATTATCTCATCACATACTGCAAATGCGTGTTTCTTGTTTGCAGTGAAGAGATCATCAACAATATTGACCTTCTTAAACCCCTCTTTCATGACCATCTCAATCTCATCTACAACCCTTACTGGATCATAAAAGCGAACCTTTCCTCCAACCATCTTTGATCCCACACAGAATATGCATTTGTGAGGGCAGCCTCTGCTGGTGATAATCGTTATCGGAAGATCCAGTGCCTGATATTTATTAAGAGGAAGGAGATGTCTTGCAGGATACGGCAGATTTTTTAAATCCTGAATCAGCGGTCTTGGCTTAGTAATAGTAACCTCCCCATTTTCTCTAAAGGCAATCCCTCTTATTTTATTAAATGATCTCCCGTTTTCCAGATTATCAGCGATCTCTATTATTGTCCTCTCTCCTTCACCCATTACAACCATATCAATGTGCGGGTGTTTCGATAAGGTATTCACCGCATCAAATGTAACATGTGGTCCCCCTATAACTGTAAATATGTCAGGAGATTCTTCTTTATAGTACTTCAAAATGTCAGATGCATCATTAAATGTCATTGTAACAGCAGTTGTTCCCACAATATCAGGTGTATACTCATTGTATTTCTCTTTTATCTTTTCTTTTGAGTATTTGTTAACAACAAAATCCTGAACTTGAACACTGTATCCTTCCTCTTCCAAGACTGCTGCAATATATGCAAGACCAAGGGGAGGTGAAGGGATCTCGGCTCTCGGATAGGGTGGATTTACAAGTAAAAATTTCATGTCTTTCCTCCTGTGGATAAATATACAATTGTATAATACATTTAGAGACAAATATCAACTGTAAATAACAAACAATGTAAAAAACGAGATTCAAAATCTTTTTTTTATGAGGTGAGGTTTGTCTAGTATCCATCTAAAAATGTCTCTTTTGCCCAATAACTATGTGAAGTATGTATTTTATACAAATCAGTTCAAATGGGTATCAATCGATTGCGATTCGAGTCCCATGGTTTTTAAGCCTTTTTTCATCTCATATTCGTAATAATTACAACACATATCAATATATTCGTTACATGATTGACCATCGTATACAAGCCATGGGAATATACATATTGTCCATAAGACCGATGATGGTACCGTACATTGAACCTGTGTTGATGGAATTTGATGGGCCTTTTCAAGCTGTTTGTGGTTTAAATGATCGGTAATTCCCAACTTAAAAAGGACGCCCCCCCTTTTTTCTTGGGGTATATGTAAGGCAGGTGAAAAATAATTGATGCCTAAACGGGCAAAAATATTATGAGCAATGGCCTTTACCTCTTCAAGTTGAGAACCGTCATCCAGCTGTTCTACATTTCCTCCATCACAAAGATCTGTAATATTATTTTCTTTACAGTATTTTATTGCAGCAATATGCATCGCTATTTTACACTGTAAACACTCGTTTGTCATAAATAAGGTTACTTTATCTGAATCGTACTTTTCTCGTCCCATGTTTTTCCCATGCGGATCTTCCCATAAGGGCCCAATCTTTTGGCTGAGAATCAATTGGTGAGCTTCCGATTTCTCTTGATGAGGGGATATTTTCTGGTATATATCTTCATTGCTGATTTGTTTATATAGAATCTCTTTGCTCGGAAATGTCTTCTGAAGTCGTTCAACAATGTCATCAGGATTCTCTAACTTTCGCAACCCATCCCTGATGAATGTTATCAAGTGAATTTCATCATATTTCGGTATCTCCGAAATTGCTGCAAAGGTAGAGTCAGTCCCCCCAGAAAACATAACAGCGACTCTCTTTTTTTCTGACATGTCTGCCTCCATTAATGATTAAGAAAAGGCTGAAAGCCTAAAACAAAAAAACCGTCTTTTTATATACCACTTTGAATGATTATTTACAAGCTTATAAAAAAGACACAGAAAGAAACCTCACTTTTTACTCATTTCTACTCGTTAAGCTCATTTCAGTGATATACTTAAGATCTTGGCCTTACTTGGTCTTGAACAAACTCACTCATCTCTGGGCAGATACTGGTTTAATAAGAGAGACGGCTTTTACAATTTTGTCTATATTCCTATTTCTTCAAGAAATCCTTTAAAAATTTGGTTGCGGATGATATGTGGATATGCTATACTTCCATCGCATCTTGGGAAATCCTTTACATTTCCCCCCTTTTCCCCATCAGTGTCTAAATAACATATACTCTATGGGAGGTTTAAAATGGCTTTAAAATTAGCTATAAACGGGTTTGGAAGGATCGGAAGATATGTTGTAAGAACAGCCATTGACAGAGACGATACTGATATTCTATCTGTCAATACAAGAGCTGAAACCAAGACACTGGCTCATCTCCTTAAATATGACTCTGTGCATGGTCCTTTCCGTGGCGAGATTCATATAAAAGACAATGCACTTATAGTCAATGATAAGGAAATCAAGATAACCAATGTGTCAGAAAATCTAAGCGAACTTCCATGGAAAGAACTCGGTGTAGACATTGTTATGGAAACCACAGGAAAGTTTAGAGACAAAAAGAGCGCATCACAACATTTAAAAGCCGGGGCTAAGAAGGTAATCATTGGTGCTCCTGGTAAGGACGTTGATATTACAGTGGTTTATGGGGTCAATGAGTCTGAATATAATCCATCAAAACACCATGTAGTATCCAATGCATCTTGCACTACCAATTGTCTGGCACCTGTTGCAAGAGTATTGCATGAAAAATTCGGCATAATAAAAGGATTAATGACTACGATTCATTCCTATACGATGGATCAAAGGCTCTTAGATGGGTCGCATAAGGATCTCAGGAGGGCTAGAGCGGCATCTATGTCCATGGTTCCTACAACTACTGGAGCTGCTGTTGCAGTTGCCCAGGTTATCCCAGATTTGAAGGGCAAGCTGGATGGACTGGCTATCAGAGTGCCAACACCGAATGTCTCATTGGTGGATCTCGTAGCTGATCTCAATAGAAATGTAACCTTAGAAGAGGTAAACGGAGCATTAAAGACGGCATCACAGGAAGATCTCAAAGGCATATTGGCTTACTGTGATGAGCCTTTGGTTTCTGTGGATTTTACAAGCAGCCTGTATTCCTCAATTGTAGATGCTCTAACCACGAGTGTCATGGGTGGAAATATGGTAAAGGTTCTATCATGGTACGATAATGAAAGCGGTTTCTCTGCCAGAATGATTGATCTTGCTGTCTATATGGGGAGAAAGCTCGATTAAATATCAAGGAGAAGGATGTGTCAATAAAATACATAAATGATCTTGATATCAGAGGGGAAAGGGTTTTAATTAGGGTTGATTTTAATGTGCCTCTCGACGAGATGGGCAATATTACTGATGACACTCGTATAAGGAGTGTCCTTCCTACGATAAACTATGCCCTTGACGAAGAGGCAAAGGTAATCTTGGCCTCCCATATGGGCAGGCCAAAGGGGAAGATTGATAAGAGTTTGTCCCTTGAGCCGGTGGCCAAGAGGCTAAAGAGACTGTTAGGAAAAGATGTTTTAATGGCCAATGAAAGTATCGGTGCTGATGTTTTAAAGATCGTTAATAATATTGACGGAGACTATATTGTACTCCTTGAAAACTTGAGGTTTCATATTGGAGAGGAGAAGAATGAGGACAATTTTGCAAGAGAGCTGTCAAAATTAGCAGATGTATACATAAATGATGCCTTTGCAGTGTCTCACAGGAAAAATGCCTCAGTCGTTGCGATAACCAAATTCTTCAATGAATATGGCGCCGGCTTCTTGATGAAAAAAGAGCTAAATTACTTTACAAGAGCAATGGAGAATCCTTCACGACCCCTAGTGGCTGTTATTGGAGGTGCCAAAGTCTCCAACAAACTGGGTGCCCTGGAAAATCTTATAAAAAAAGTGGATAAGATGATCGTTGGTGGAGGCATGGCATTCACCTTTCTCAAAGCCATTGGATATGATGTTGGAAAGTCTCTTGTTGAGGAAAAACTAGAAGACACAGCGCGTAGGGTATTAGATATAGCAAAAGAAAGAGATGTAAAGTTTTATCTGCCGGTCGATTGTGTGGTAGCAGACCGATTTGAATCGAAAGCGGAGACCAAGATAACCACTGTACAGGAAATCCCTAAAGATTGGATGGGTCTGGACATTGGTCCTGCAAGTACAGCACTTTTTGGTGAAGTTCTTCAGAATGCAAAGACGATTATTTGGAACGGCCCGATGGGTGCATTTGAGATGGATGCCTTTAGCAGGGGCACCTTCGCAATGGTGAGCCTTGTTGCCCGCTCTCACGCACTCACGATCGTTGGTGGTGGAGATACAGATGTTGCTGTTAACAAGGTTGGAGAATTGGACAGCATGTCTTATATCTCTACCGGTGGCGGTGCTTTTATACAACTTCTTGAAGGTAAACCCCTGCCCGGAATCGAAGCGTTAAGAGGATAGGTTTGTATCTAAACATTTGCCATTCGTTAAAGGAGGGCTTTCGCAATGCGAAGACCGGTTATTGCCGGAAACTGGAAAATGTATAAAACCGTGTTTGATGGGGTTCGTTTTATATCTCAACTAAAGGATTTGGTTTCAAATGTTACGGATGTACAGATTATCGTCGCGCCACCTTTTTTATCTATCTATCCTGTGGTTCAAGAGGTAAAAGACAGTAACATATTGGTTTCAGCTCAGGACGTTTTCTGGAAGGAAGAAGGTGCATACACAGGAGAGATTTCCCCAAAGATGTTATTGGATGCTGGGTGTAATTATGTAATTATTGGCCACTCTGAAAGAAGGAAGTATTTTCAGGAGACCGATGAGACTGTCAATAAAAAGATAACCGCATCTTTGCGTCAGGGTATAATACCTATATTCTGTGTGGGTGAATCGATTCGGCAAAGAGAATCAGGAGAGACCTTACATATTATTGAATCCCAGATTAAAAGAGGCCTGTTGGGGCTTTCTTCTTCAGATTTGAAAGATGTAATCATCGCATATGAGCCAATCTGGGCGATCGGCACAGGTAAGACAGCAACATCGAAGCAAGCTGAAGAGGTCCATGTTTTTATAAGGGGTATATTACGGGAAATTTTCGAAGGTATAGCCGATAGCGCGAGGATCCTATATGGTGGGAGCGTAAAACCGAGTAATATAGATGAATTGATGGCTGAGCCCAATATTGACGGAGCCCTGGTTGGGGGGGCAAGCTTGAAGGTTGAGGATTTTACAAGGATTGTTAGATTTAAATGGAAATACGATTGAGGGAATAGAAATGTACAGACCAGAGATAAAAGTTGTAGACTGCTCTATAAGGGATGGCGGTTTAATGAACAATTCGAACTTTTCATTCGATATGGTGAAAAGGGTATTTCAAGCGATAAATGATTCGGGTGTGGATATTGTAGAGCTTGGATATAGAAATAGTAAAGAGTTCTTTTCTACTGATGAATACGGACCATGGCGTTTTTGCGATGAAGATAATTTAAAAAGGGTCATCGATGGAATAGATTATAATGTGAAGATTGCTGTTATGCAAGATGCTCACAAGGCAACAGCAGAAGACATCTTACCCAAATCCGAGAGTGTAGTTGATATCATACGTGTAGCAACATATGTCAAAGACGTAGATAAGGCGATACATTTGGTCAATAATGCTACTGATAAAGGTTATGAAGCAACGATTAACATCATGGCAATCTCCCGCGAATTGGAGCGGGAGCTTGATGAGGCTTTACATCAGATTGAAGAAGAAACAAAGATTTCGGCCTGTTATTTGGTTGACAGTTTCGGTTCATTATATTCAGAGGATATTCATTATCTGGTACATAAGTTCCAAAGATACATTAAGACAAAGGAGATCGGGATACACTGCCACAATAACCAGCAATTAGCATTTGCCAATACCATAGAAGGGATCATTAAAGGAGTGAATTATCTAGATGGTACCCTATACGGTATAGGTCGTGCAGCGGGAAACTGTCCCATTGAATTACTCATCGGATTCTTAAAGAATCCTAAGTTTGATATTCGACCATTGTTAAAGGTTATTGGAACAGATCTCGTCCCTCTCATTAAAGAGATTGAGTGGGGGTATAGGATCCCATATATGATAACAGGTATTTTGAACTTGCATCCAAGAGAGGGTATGAAGCAAATGGATTTGCCGGACGATAATCCCGACAAATATAAATTTGATAAGTTCTATGACCTCGTGTCAGCAGATGATGTTATTTGATAATTCGTAAATATACTTTCGGTGTATCGGTTTGGATATTTCTATCTTAGATGAACAGCGTATCCTAATAATTATACGCCACAATAAACCATTCGATTTAGAAGGATTATTTCAAGCTGTATTGGAGAGCGGCTTGAATACTATTGAAATAACACTCAATACCCCCCAGGCTCTTGAACTTATTGAGAGAGCCAGTAGAACATTTGGAGATAAAATGTTCATAGGGGCAGGTACAGTATTATCGTTAAATGCATTGGAGAAGGCCCGGGATGCTGGTGCACGTTTTATTGTATCACCTGTATTTGATAGTGATATAGTTGAATATTGCTCAAAAAGAAGCATCCCTATCTTTCCTGGTGCACTAACACCTACAGAAGTATATCATGCGTATGAAGCAGGTGCCTATATGGTAAAACTCTTCCCTGCATCTCTCTTTGGGCCATCTTATATCAAATCTATTAAGGCACCCCTATCCGGCATAAAAATATTGGCGGTTGGTGGGGTTCAAAGCAGCAACCTAAAGGAATACATATCTTATGGTGCAGATGCGGTTGCAATCGGTTCAGGGGTTATAAAACCAGACTGGATTGATTCTAAAGATTTTCAATCGATTAAAGACAGCATCATCACCTTCCAAAGTTCAATTCGCTCATCCTAAAAATGGAAGATTCCCATCTTGATTAACTGGGAGGTAAATATTTAATCCATCTTATTAAATAGATCGATATTTGAAAAATATAACAGTTTAGCTTTTTGGAAAGAGTCGCAAGAAGCGACGGTCAAATTTTGATGCGGGTTTTAGACTTGACCGTATTAGAAGCATGATAACTCTTCCCTGTTTCATGACGCTAAAATGTTATTAGAATATAGGATAGAAAAGCCATATTTATGATAGCGAAATCGTGTATATTGCAACATAAATCCATCGGTGAAGTTGAAGTTCCGCGTCTTATGCTTGGCACTTCGCCTTTTATCGGCGCAGGTCAGTTCGGTTCACGATCCATGAAATACCACCTTCGCTTTGCCAGGGATCCAAAGAACGTAAAAGAGCTAATCGTAGAGGCAGCAAAAATAGGTATAACCTGGGTGCAGGTTCTCGGTTATGAATTTTTAGTCAATGCAGTAGAAGATGCAAGAAATATTACAAAGATGGATATTCAGGTTATCGGTTCAATAGGAGAGAGTGACTTTCACAGACAGTTTGGTCTTATGAAGAGACTCGATACAAAGATAATCCTTACGCATGGAATCGTTACCGACAGATTGGATAATCGCTTTGAAGATTATATCTATAGAATAAACGAAGTTGCTATTGCAGGGGCAGTTACACATCACCCAGGAAAGACTGTCTCTTCCCTTTCAGACTATGATAAGGTAAAGATAATAATGGTGCCAATAAACAAGAAAGGTAAATTCATGTCTCCATCACCACAGAAAAGCCTTGAGGCCATTAGAAATACAGACAAGGTGCTTATTGGCAAGAAAACTCTGGCAGCAGGTGATTTAAAACCCAAAGAGGCCCTTGAGTATGTAGCAGACTTCGTATATGGGGTAACTATTGGTATCGCATCGAGTGAAGAATTAAAAGAAACTTTTACTATAGCCAAAGAGATATGGAACACCAATGAGTAAATAGTGAAAAGGGCGAGAATCTAGAATGACAGCGATCCCAAGAGATGCTGCGACAACTATAATCATACGAGATGTTGATCCTCCCATGTCAGGCATAGAGGTTCTCATGGTACAAAGACATGAAAAAAGCCATTTTGCAGGGAATGCGTATGTGTTCCCCGGGGGAGTAATGGAAGAGTCTGACTACGAACCACAGATGGAATCGTTGTGCTTAGGACTGACTTTTCAACAGGCAAAGTGTATTATAACAGACACCTCTCACCCAGAGAGGGCATTGGGATTTTTCATAGCCGCTATCAGGGAGACATTTGAGGAGGTTGGTATTCTCTTTGCGTATCAGAGTACTTCTGAGCTCCTGTCTTTCGACGTGGAAGAATCGTTGAGGTTCGACTCTTATCGTAAGAATGTACAAAGGAATCTTATTTCATTTAAAGAAATGATTTTAAATGAAAAACTACTTTTAGCGGTCGATCAATTAAACTATTTTGCCCATTGGATTACTCCTGAGGCTGCTCCCATTCGATTTGATACCCACTTTTTTATTGCACCAGCCCCGACTGGGCAAGCTGCGGTTCACGACACAATAGAGACAACGCAGCACTTATGGATATCTCCAAAAGAGGCACTTAACAGGCATAAACAAGACCTGTTTCCCATGCTTCCACCTACTGTTTCCAATCTGAATCTCCTCTCTTGCTTTTCAAATGTAGACGAGGCGGTTACTTCTATGCAGGACAAGAAAATCCCTACTATTTTACCGAGAGTTGTAATTGAGAATGGAAAAACAAAGGTGCTCATGCCATGGGACAATGATGTATGAAGAAGACCGTTCTACACAGCTTCCATGAATCCTACGGGGCAAAAATCGTGCCGTTTGCCGGTTATCTCATGCCGATACAATACCAGGGCATCATCACAGAGCACTTGGCAACCCGCGCTAAAGCTACTGTCTTTGATACCTGCCATATGGGTGAGTATTATATATACGACGGCAATGCGCTAATCGATTTAGAGAACCTGTTGACCTGTCACATCGATACAATGGAAATTGGGCAGTGTCGCTACGGCCTCATCTGTAATAAAAAAGGAGGGGTCATAGACGATCAGGTCATTTATCGTTTGGATAAAAACAGATTCTTTATGGTTGTCAATGCGGTAAACAAGGATTTTGATCTTGAATGGATACGCTCACACATATCGAAGAAGACCAGGATAGAAGACGCTTCAGATAATACAGCAAAGATCGATCTTCAAGGCCCTGAGTCTCCTCAGATCATGCAAAAGTTGATGGAGGACGGGATCGATGATATGAAATTTTATTACTTCAAATACAACAAATATAAGGATAAGGAAATTCTGATCAGCAGAACCGGCTATACAGGAGAGGTGGGCTTCGAGATCTACTGTGATAACGAACTTGGCATAGCACTGTGGAATGATTGCATCGAATGCGGCGCAAAGCCTGCCGGGCTTGGTGCGCGTGACACGCTCAGGCTTGAAATGGGCTTTCCGCTTTATGGCCATGAGCTTTCTTCTGATTGGAACGCTGCTGAATCCGGATTAATGCGCCACATTGCAACAGATAAAGAATTCATCGGTTCAAAAGCAGCTTTAGATGTGTCACAAAGGGTATTCTCACTGGCTGGTATGATCCTGAATGACCGAAGAGCTGCTCGGGCTCATGATACAGTATTCGATATGAATGGGAAGAAGATCGGTTTTATAACCAGTGGATCCTTTTCACCATCGATTGGCAAGGCAATTGCCATGGGATATATCCACAAATCCAGCAGTGAGCCGGGCACAGTGTTGAGCATTAAGACCGAGAGGAATGAATTGAAAGCAACGATACATCAGACACCTCTTTACAAGAAGGGCACATGGAAAAAGAACCTGGATTGCTTCTTGTGAGGATTTCTGGGTATAGATTATTTATCTTATGAGCTTGCAGGCTTGTCAAAGTCGATAACTATTACAATATTTTTGACTTTGTTTTTATAAACCGCCATTGGAGCTCCACAAATGACCTATATTGCAAATACAGATAAGCAACGCAAAGAAATGCTCAAGCGATGCGGTGTCTCCTCTATTGAGGACCTGTTTGATGTTATTCCTGCCTCGCTCAAACCGATGTCATTCTCAATCCCTAAAGGGAAAGCAGAACTCGAAGTATACTCATATTTTGAGAAACTGGCGCGCCAAAACTACTACGACTTGATCAGTTTTCTTGGTGGAGGGTTCTATGATCATTTTATCCCTGCAGCAGTTGATACAATCGTTGGAAGGAGCGAGTTCTATACTTCGTATACGCCTTATCAGCCGGAGTTATCTCAGGGTACCCTACAGGCAATATACGAGTATCAAACCGATATCTGCAGATTGACAGACATGGAAGTGGCGAATGCATCCCTTTATGACGGAGGTACTGCATTATATGAGGCTTGCCAGATGGCGATTTCAGCAACTGGCCGCAGGAAGGTTGTTGTCGATGGAGCAGTAAGTCCGATATATCGAAAGATGATATATTCTTATGCCACTAACCTTTCTATTGATTTCCATGAGACCACTGTTGGTCATGGACAGGTGGATCGGGAAAGGCTTTTCGATCTCATCGATGATTCCACAGCAGCTGTAATTCTTCAAAACCCGAATTTCTTTGGAACAATAGATGACCATTCTGATATTGTCCAGCACTGCCATAACAAAGGCTCTCTTGCTATCCAATCGGTAAATCCGATTGTATGTACTGTCTTGAAGACTCCGGGTGAGATGGGATTTGACATCGCTACTGGAGAAGGACAGCCACTTGGTATCCCACTCTCTTTTGGAGGTCCATATCTTGGGTTTATGGCGACAAAAAAGGATTTAGTACGTAAAATGCCCGGCAGGATCGTTGGTCGAACGGTAGATACAAAAGGCAAAGAGGGTTTTGTTTTAACACTTCAGACAAGGGAACAACACATACGGAGGGAAAAGGCAACCTCCAATATCTGCACCAACCAGGCACTGTGTGCAATGCGGGCTCATGTATATATGAGCCTCCTCGGTACAGAAGGCCTAATAGAGGTGGCGAGGTTGTGCATGGATAAGGCGAATTACACAAAGGAACGTCTGAAGGCCATTGAAGGAGTTGAGGTAATGGAATCGATTCCAACCTTCAATGAATTTAGCATTCACCTTCCTATCGACGCTGGAGAATGCACAGGACTCATGATTGAGAGGGGTTTCGCAGCAGGCTTTCCTTTAGGGCGTTACTATCCGGGTATGGAGAATTTCCTTTTGGTTGCAGTTACAGAAAAGAGGACAAAGTATGAGATCGGTCAGTTTGCAGAGGCATTGGAGGATGTGTTATGCCGGTAATATTCGATAAGTCAGTGGCAGCCAGGAGGGGGGTTCGGTTGCCCAAAACAGATGTCCCTGTATCGTCTGAGATAGACTCTCGCTATGCCAGGTCAAAGAAATTCGATTTATGTGAGCTTTCAGAGCTGGATGTGGTGAGACACTTTACAGACCTCTCTAAGAAGAATTTTGGAGTAGATACAAACTTCTATCCCCTCGGTTCTTGTACTATGAAATACAATCCCAAGGTCTGTGAAAAGATAGCCCAGTTAGATGGATTCTCATTACTCCATCCGTTACTGCCTCAGCTTCGCCGAGGAGGATTGCTTACCCAGGGAGCTTTGGCTGTTATATACGAGTTAGAGCAGCTTCTTTGCGAGATCACAGGAATGGACGCTTTTACACTGCAACCCCTCGCTGGTGCACACGGTGAACTTACGGGAATGATGCTGGTAGCTGCATATCAAAAATCTAAACAGAACAGAAAATCTGAGGTGCTTATACCGGATGAGGCCCATGGAACAAATCCTTCTAGTGCGTATACTGCAGGCTATACCGTCAAAGAAGTGCCTACAAATCGTGAAACAGGCGCAGTCGATCTTTCCGTATTGGAGTCGATGATGGGTGAACAGACCGCTGCCCTCATGTTAACCAACCCAAATACCCTTGGAATATTTATTTCGGAAATTGAAAAGATATCAGAATTGGCTCGAAGATACAACTGTCTTTTGTATTATGATGGTGCCAATCTCAATGCAGTACTTGGAAGATTCAGGCCAGGGGATGCCCTGTTTGATATCGTACATGTAAATCTACACAAGACCTTTGGAACGCCACATGGAGGAGGGGGACCAGGGGCTGGACCTGTAGGGGTCAAAAAGCACCTGGAGAGGTTTCTTCCGATTTCGAGGGTTATAAAGAGGGATGACAACACCTATGCACTCAATTATGATTATCCAGACTCCATAGGATATGTAGCACCGTTTTATGGTAATTTTGCAGTATGCCTTAAGGCATATGCTTACATACTCCTCCTTGGTAAAGAGGGACTCTTACGCGTGAGTGAAAATGCTGTACTCAATGCGAACTATATCCTCCATTCGCTCAAAAAAGCCTATTATTCACCCTATCCTGATGGCTGTATGCATGAATGCGTTCTCTCAGCTCAAAAACAATTGAAAAAGGGAGTTCGGGCGATTGATATTGCAAAGGCCTTAATCGATGAGGGTTTTCATCCCCCGACTATCTACTTTCCGCAAATCGTTAAAGAAGCGTTGATGATCGAACCAACAGAGACTGAGAGCAAGGAGACACTCGATACGTTCATTGAGGCGATGATCAGGATAGCCAAGAAAGCGGACAAATCTCCTGACAAGCTTCATTTGGCACCTCAGAATACACCTGTTGGTCGACTCAATGAGGTAAAGGCAGCAAGAGAGATCGATTTGTCGTATAATGTAAAGGATACATAATAACTCTAAGATGTTTGTAAAAGACCATCCAAATCATTATTCGACTAACTAACTGCGATTATTTTAATTATTTATAAGAGGAGTGAACTTATGGATATTTTAGAAGCAATAAAGACACGAATGAGTATCAGAAGTTTTAAGCCTGATCCCGTTCCTAAAGAGGTCCTGAAAGAGATCCTCGATATCGCATGTCGAGCCCCGTCAGGGATGAATACCCAGCCATGGGAATTTATCATACTTGCCGGAGATGTCCTTGATAGTATTCGGCGGGCAAATGTCGAAAAGTTGAATTTCGGGGCTGTTCCCAGTCCAGAACATCTGGTGATCGGGTGGCCCCCTGACAGTGTGTACCGGCAACGTCAGGTAGAGCTCGCTATACAGATTTTTAAGCTTATGGACATACAGAGAGAAGATAGGGAAAAAAGGGCAAAGTGGATGGAACGTGGCTTTCGTTTCTTCGATGCACCTGCTGCCATCATTCTCATGACAGATAGGTCTCTCACTGAGGCTGGGCCGTTACTCGATATGGGTGCTGTTATGCAAAATATCTGTCTTTCTGCCCTGAATTATGGTCTTGGTACCTGTATTGAGGACCAGGGAGGAATGTATCCCGATGTTTTGAGGAAATTTGCAGACATTCCCGAGTCTAAACGAATAATAATATGTATAGCCATCGGATATCCCAACTGGGACTTCCCTGCAAACAAGTTGGTGAGCACCCGTGTGCCAGTGGACAGTAACACGACATGGCGTGGCTTCGATTAAAAGATCACGGAGGGCATTTTCCGCATATTGACCTGAAGAGGGTGGTACTCAAATAGCGTTCTCCTCTGTCTGGAAGGATTACAACAATTACGCCGGACGTGATATTTTTCGCAATTTTCAGCGCCCCACAAACGGCTGCACCACTGGACATGCCCACGAAAAGGCCCTCTTTTACAACAAGGTGTCGGGTCATCTCAAAGGCCTCTCCATCGTTGACGGCTATCTTCTCGTCAAGCTCTTCTTGCTTGTAAAGCTTCGGTACAATCGACTCTTGCATATTCTTTAGCCCTTGTATTGTGTGCCCCATTACAGGTTCAACCCCAATTACTTTAATGGGAGGCTTTCTCTCTTTCAAATATCTTCCTGCTCCCATTACAGTGCCTGTTGTCCCTATACCGGCCACAAACACATCGACTTCCCCATTTGTCTGATTGAATATCTCAGGGCCGGTCGTCTCGTAATGAGCAAGGAAATTATTGTAATTATCAAACTGATTGGGCATATAATATTTCTCAGGTTCCTCATTCACTGTACGGTGAGCCCTTTTTATTGCACCATCTGTGCCTTCTTTTGCTGGGGTGAGAATAACCTCGGCACCATACGCTCTGAGGATATACTGCCTCTCTGTGCTGACACATTCAGGCATGAACAGCTTCACATTATATCCCTTTGCAGCCGCTATCATTGCCAGTCCAATACCCGTATTGCCTGAAGTCGGCTCGAGAATTGTCTTATCTTTGGTGAGCTCTTTGGATTCTTCTGCTTTTTGTAACATGTAGTATGCAGGTCTATCCTTAACCGAGCCCCCAGGGTTGGCCCCTTCAAACTTGCCGAAGATTTTTATTTTAGGGTTTCCGTTTATTTTGGAAAGCTCCATGAGTGGTGTATTGCCAATGGCAGATAATAAGTCCACTGTCATTTCCCTTTTATCGTTTATTTAATATTACGGGTATTCATGCCCCCCTAAGGCCCTTTGGAGCTCTCTTTTAATATATGAGAACTATAAAGAATAAACCTCTTTTCCAAAGGCGTGAACCCAGTTCTTCTTTAATACCTCCAAAGCCTTTTTGTTTTTATCCACACCAATGATAATTATAGGCTGATCCGTAACCCTCCCGAGATATGGATAGAGATAAAGGACATTAATATTCGCCTCTTTTAAGGGTTTAAGGACAGCCTTAAGTCCTCCTGGGTGGTCAGGGGTCTCCACAGCGAGCACATCGGTTTCCCTTACTGAATATCCATGGCTTTTCAGTACATTTGCTGCTTTTTTAGGGTCATCTGCTACGAACCGAACCGTACTCATGTCTGAGGTGTCTGCAACTGAGATAGCCCTGATATTAACACCTTCTTCTCCAAGAGACTCACTGATCTCTAAAAATTTTCCTGGTATATTCTCCAGACCAACAGATATCTGTTTTACGAACATGTTTGTTTGCTCCCAATAAGTAAATGCAAGTGCTCTTATTTGACTAAAATAAATTATAACCTGTATTCAGGGCCTTTTTATTAATCTCGACTAAAGCGGGTTTTGATTTGCCTAGAGTCTCTTTTAGCCCTTCTATTAAGGTGTTTATTAAAACCAGGTTACTCTTTCTTACAAATGCTCCCAGCATAACCATGTTGGCGACCTTTATATTCCCCAATTCCTCTGCAAGCTGAGTTGCAGGAACCTCAACGACTTCTATATCACCTCTTGTGGTTTCGATATTTACCAAAGAAGAATTCACAAAAAAGACTCCACCTGATTGTAACAGATTTTGAAACCGAACAAAAGAGGGTTGATTCATAACGATAATAAATTCAGGCGATGATGCAACCGGAGATGCGATCTCTTCATCAGAAATGGCAACTGTGCAATTTGCAGTGCCACCTCGAACCTCTGCACCATAAGAGGGCAGGTAGGTTGTCATCTTTCCCTCCAACATCCCGGCACGGGACAGATTATACCCCATAGAAAGGACACCCTGTCCGCCAAAACCTGAAAATATGGTCTTAATTAGCATTTCTTACCCTTTATTCTATCTTTAATTATCCCTAATGGGAACTCTTTTACCATCTCTTTATCAATCCAATGCCACGATTCAATAGGGCTCATCTTCCAATTCGTTGGACAAGGAGAGAGGATTTCAACCATTGAAAACCCCAGGTTATCTATCTGTATCTGGAAAGCCTTAGATATGGCCTTTTTGGTCCTTTTAATATTTTTCGGTGAATTTACTGCAGACCGTTCTAAATATACTGCCCCTTCTACAGCAGCGAGTATCTCGCTCATCTTCAAAGGATGCCCCTCTTTATTTGCCTCACGTCCATACGGGGATGTTGTCGTCTTCTGACCGAGTATCGTTGTCGGAGCCATCTGTCCTCCGGTCATTCCATAGACTGCGTTATTGACAAATATAGCGGTTATCCTTTCTTCTCTGTTCGCTGCATGTATTGTTTCTGCTGTTCCTATTGCAGAAAGATCTCCATCTCCTTGGTATGTAAAGACAATAGTTTCTGGACTGACCCTTTTGATACCAGTAGCCACGGCTGCACCTCGACCGTGGGCAGACTCGGCCATGTCAATATCCAAATAGTTGTATGCAAATACTGAACAACCAGGAGGTGGTATACAGACAATCCTTTCTTTAAGGTTCATTTCATCGATTACTTCGCAAAGGAGTTTATGGATTACACTATGTCCACATCCTGGACAGTAATGAAATAGCCTTTCCTTCAACGATTTAGGTCTTTTGTATACTGTTTTAATTGTCATCGGTTTAAACCCTTTTGATAATACTGCCGGGATATTATTCGAAAGACCTCGGATGGGGTTGGAATCACACCACCCGGTCTACCGTAAAATGATATTTCCCCGTTTCCTTCTAAAGCCAACTGAACATCCTCAATCATCTGGCCCATATTCATCTCAAATACAAAAAAGTACTGAACCAACTTATTTATCTCTTTAATCTTTTTAAAAGGAAATGGCCAAAGGGTAATCGGTCGCAGCATCCCTACCTTCAGATTATGTGCCCTGGCCTTCTTTATGGCCCCCTTTGCAATTCGAGCAGCTATCCCATAAGCAATTACAATCAGTTCAGCATCTTCCACCATGTATGTTTCATAGTCAACCTCTTCTCTTTCGATAAGCCTATACTTTCTAAACAAACGCCAGTTGATCTCCTCTAATTCATTTGGATTTGAAGTGAAGGTTTTGATAATTTTACTTGGCCGGTCCTTTGCCCCTTTTAATGCCCAACTCTTTGTGGAGATGTTCTCAGGTGCTTCTTGATGAAACTCAACGGGTTCCATCATCTGACCAAGCATGCCGTCACCAAGAATAAGAACAGGGATCCTATAGTTATCGGCCAGATCAAAAGCCCTTTGAGTGAGGTCTGCCAGCTCCTGTCCTGAGGCTGGTGACAAGACGATCGTTCGATAGTCTCCATGCCCTCCCCCCCTTGTGGCCTGGAAGTAATCTGATTGAGAGGCTGAAATACTTCCCAATCCTGGTCCTCCTCTCACCATATTGACAATGACTGCAGGGAGTTCACATGCTGCTAAGTAAGAAATCCCCTCTTGTTTTAGACTTATTCCAGGACTTGAAGAAGACGTCATAACTCTGGCTCCAGCTATAGAGGCTCCATAGACCATGTTTATGGCAGAGATTTCACTTTCAGCCTGAACAAAAGTACAATCCTTTTTTCTGCTTAAATGTAATGCCATATATTCGGTTAACTCATTTTGAGGGGTAATTGGGTAACCAAAATAACATTGACACCCAGCACGAATTGCAGCTTCACCTATTACACTGTTTCCACTTATAAGATATTTATTCACGATAAACCTCTATAGCAGCTTCCGGACAGACGATGGCACAGATTCCACAACCATTACATTCGCTCTTATCGTTGAAACGCGCGGAAAAATAACCGCTGGAATTGATGCTTCTAGAGTCCGATATTGAAGACTTGGGACAAAAAGAAAAACATATTTGACATCCTTTACAGGATTCGTGGTTGATCTGTATATACCCATTCATATTGTAACCCGTTTTCTAAATTATTAATTTTATTGATTATTGACCTCAATTTACAAAAAAATCATCTATAACAAAGGCGGTCAGATTTATAATGCATGCAAGTTCTTTAAGCGGTATAGTGAACGTTAACAAAAAAAGTGTAGTTCAATGGATGTACTTATGAACATAGTCATCCATTATTTTACTTTACATTGATAAATACTGTTCTTTGTATACGTTCTAAAAGGCGCAATTTTTACACGATTATAAATGTGCCGCCAGCTTTTTATGCAGTATCCACTGAAACTTATAATATAAATCATGTATTATATTCTTGTCAAACTTT
This sequence comes from Thermodesulfobacteriota bacterium, assembly GCA_034189035.1. GTDB lineage: Bacteria > Desulfobacterota > UBA8473 > UBA8473 > UBA8473 > JAUXFK01. The sequence continues at coordinate 1,351 of JAXHVA010000062.1, read as the reverse complement.
TTCTATATAATTCTTATAATGACCAAATACAATTCATACACTGGGTATTGATATCAGTAGTAGTAATTGTGGGAATGTGGGTAACTCTATAAGAGTTACTCACATTCCCACAATTAAAGAAAGGCGAGGTTCCGGCAAAAAGGTGTATACTTATTTTTCAAACATTTAACAATACCAGAAGTCAGGAGGCTGCCTATGTCGAAAAGTAGAGTAAAAGAGCAAATGAGATACAATCGTAATATTGAAATTCGTAAGAAATTCACTCTTTTCTTCAAAGATGAAGAGCGAAAAAATTGATAAGGTAAAATTCATAAAGGCTCTACGGGAGAAGACCGGATATGGTTCTGTCAGAATTGCCTTTTAATTGAATAAAAATAATGACATAATTCTGCCACTATCTACTATCGGCCATATTATTAAGACGCGAAGGATTGATTATTCCAAAACCTAAAAAACCAGAAGAAACATACAAAGCGATATGAGATGCCAAACCCTGGAGACATGGTACAGGTTGATGTAAAGTATGTTCCTTATCGTATGAGAGGGGAACAGTACTATCAGTTCACTGCCATAGATGATTGAACCACATGGCGCTTTGCAGATATATATCCTTACAAAACCTTGAGAGATAAATTCTCCGACTGGGTCACTAAATGCAATTGGCAAAGACCTCAATGGAGGTATCAATATGCAAACTCAAATAGTAAAACTCTATAAAAGGCTAAAAAACTATAACAACTCTCTCCCTGTGGTTATAGAAAAAATAGCCGCTTAACTTTTTTGCCAGGACCTTTGTGCTTGACATGTATTTGGTTAATACATTTTGTAAAGAGTCTTCTTACTCAAGGGATGAAATGAGGGGGAAATTAATTCTTAATCACTCCATCAGGGTAATCCCTGTCCCTTGTATCCTGGCTACAAGATAAAGGTGATTTCCTCCCCGGAAGACTAATACACTTCAGTAAAGTCAGCCTTATATATCAACTGCTATTTTTGAGCAAACTTCTAATATCTTTCCAACCCAACATCTTTTATGCAGGCCAGAGGGAATATATTTACAATATGCTCATCCAGATACGCCAATCTTCATTTATTGAATGGTGAACGAATAGATAAAAAAAATAATACTGTTTTTTTTGTCACTCTTTTTTGGTATTCATGTAAATTGATAAGCGGAAAATCGTATAATTATTTATTATCACTCCGCTTCCCAGAGCACTAATGGCCCGCGGATCAAAGATCCGTTTGTTGGCCTCCGCTTTGCTCCGGTCAACAAACGGATAGAGCGGTGGGGGGGGGGGGGGCGGGGGGGGGGGGGCGGGGGGGCGGCGGGCGGGGGGGGGGGGGGGGG
>JAXHVA010000061.1:0-25278 GCA_034189035.1 Thermodesulfobacteriota bacterium | reverse complement strand
TATCGTCGGTGCCATAGCCAATGAGGCTGATTTAGAGAGCAAATTCATCGGACATATTGAGATTAACGAAAATTACAGTACTGTAGACCTCCCGGAGGGCATGCCAAGAGAAATCTATCGAGCACTAAAAAATGTCTGGGTCTGTCAGCGCAAACTGGAGATAACACAACTGGGAAGACCTGACTGTGGTAACAGGAGAAATCCGCGTAAAAACAGTGCAGGAAAATCCCAGAAGCCCAAATCAAAAAAGGCCAAGGAATGAACCTTAGCCTCTTGTCTTTTTGGTGGTCCCAGCGGGAATCGAACCCGCGTTTTCGGCGTGAGAGGCCGACGTCCTAGGCCACTAGACGATGGGACCGCTTGTGAATTCAATGATTTTACTTTAATACAGACAGAACCTTTGCACCTATATCTGCCGGATTTTCGACAACCTGTATGCCGGCATCTTCCCATGCCTTCATCTTTTCAGCAGCAGTACCTTTTCCTCCGGATATTATTGCCCCTGCATGTCCCATCCTTTTCCCAGGGGGCGCTGTCTGACCGGCGATAAAACCGACAAGCGGTTTTTTCATCTTATCCTTTACAAACTCCGCAGCCTCCTCCTCTGCATTTCCGCCGATCTCACCGATCACAACGACCAAATCTGTCTCCGGATCATTCTCATAGAGTTCTAATAAGTCCACAAAGGATGATCCTACAATCGGGTCTCCGCCGATTCCAATGGAAGTAGACTGCCCTAACCCTAATTCAGTCAACTGATTGATTACTTCGTATGTTAATGTCCCACTCCTCGATATAAGTCCGATATTCCCCTTTTTATGGATAAAATTCGGCATAAATCCTATCTTGCCTGCATCCGGTGTTGTAATACCGGGACAATTCGGGCCAATCAGATAGGAATCCGTTGTCTTTAATACTTTCTTTACCCGAATCATCTCAAGCGCTGGAATCCCTTCGGTCATACATACGATGAGCTTAATGCCGGCTTCTATTGCTTCGAGGATGGCATCCGGCGCAAAAGCGGCAGGCACATAAATGCCGGACGCATTGGCTCCTTCTTTTTCAACGGCATCTATAACTCTATTGTATACTGGGATGCTGTCAAAGTCAATCCCCCCTTTTCCAGGGGTTACACCGGCAACTACCTTACTTCCGAAACTCACCGCTTCCCTCGTATGAAAGCTCCCCTCACCACCTGTAATACCCTGAACCACTATTCTGCTCTCTTTATCCAATAATATACTCATCTATCCCTCCTTGGCTCTCTAATCAAGTAAAGCTACTACCTTCTGAGCTGCCTCGAAAAGTCCTTCGGCTACCTCAAACTTCAAATTGGATTCTTTGAGAAGTTTTCTGCCTTCTTCTACATTAGTGCCCTGTAGTCTAACCACCATGGGGAGAGTTAGATTTATATTTGAGGCTGCTTCTATTATCCCATTGGCGACCCGATCACATCGGAGAATACCGCCAAATATATTCACCAGTATTGCCTTGACATTCTTATCAGAGGTCAAGATTCGAAATGCCTTTTCTATGCCTTCTGCACTGGCACCTCCCCCGACATCAAGGAAGTTTGCCGGTTCTCCACCTGCGAGTTTGATGAGATCCATTGTCGCCATTGCAAGACCGGCTCCATTTACTAGACATCCCACATTCCCGTCCAGTTTTATGTAATTGACACCAGCATTCGATGCCTCTATTTCTAAAGGCTCCTCTTCTGTTAAGTCCCTCAGTTCTTTTAAATCCTTTTGACGATAAAGCCCATCATCATCAAAGTTCATCTTGGCATCAAGTGCATAAAACTCCCCATCCTTTGTCAGGACAAGAGGATTGATCTCTACTAATGAGGCATCTTTTTCTACAAATATCTTCAAAAGCATCTCGACGATACGAGATACTTTGGATACAAGTGCCTTATCCAAACCCAGACCATACCCAACCTTGCGTCCCTGATATGGACTAAAGCTTCCGGTTGGATTGGCACCTACCTTGATGATCTTCTCAGGAGTTTTAGCGGCAACCTCCTCGATATCCATGCCCCCTGCTGCAGAGGCCATAATTACTGGCTGCTCTTGATCTTTTGAACGGTCAATAACTATCCCCAGATACATCTCTTTGTCTATATCCAATGCCTCTTCTATTAAGACCTTCTTTACCTCTTTGCCCTGCGGGCCAGTCTGATGGGTAACAAGGTTCATGCCTATTATCTCATCTGCGGCCTTTTCTGCCTCCCCTGGAGATGAAGCGGTTCTTATTCCCCCTCCTTTACCCCTTCCGCCAGCATGAATCTGGGCTTTTATTGCTACCTTTTTACTAATACCCATTGCAATCTCTTTTGCCTGCTGTGGCGTATCCGCAACATCCCCTTGTGGGATCGGAATATCGTAGTCTTTAAAAATCCTCTTCGCTTGATATTCATGAATCTTCATCTGTATTCTCCTTTGTGAACTAGTCGTTCTAAAGTGTATCCCTTGAAATCTTAACTACCCTCACCCGGGTATCATTAAAGGAAGCATTTGCCCCGATCTTGTCTTGGAGGCATACATTCTTTAATGTTGGGTCCACCCGCAAAAGGGGAGTTAACGGAACTCCGGCCCCTCTGGTAGAATCACTTTCGATACTCTCCCCATCTATGTTTATAGTATTGGCTCCAATACCCCAACGTCCAAAACCATAAGGGATTCCCACAACACCGGGACGTATACCCTCACTGATTACTGTTTTTCCGATAATCCCTTTTGAATTTGGCGATTCTATCTTTACCTGATCTCCAGTCTTTACCCCTATTGCCCTTGCGTCAACCGGATTGATCAGGATACTGTTTTCCGGCATCACTTCAAGAAGCCATCTGTTGCCAGCAGTCCTCATTCTGGAATCGAAGACAAACCTGTATGATATTAATTGTAAAGGATAAGAGCTGTCTTTAATATCCTTACCCGTGATATCCATAATAGGCTCGTATCTTGGGAGCCCATCAAAAGGCTCTCCTGTCATGGAGTCATTGCTTTTCTGTAACTTCTCATTAAAAATTTGACAGAGACCACCATAAACACGGCCTGTATGATTCCCTTTATAGGCCTTATCATAGGATTCAAAACTCCCTCCCCGCAGGAGGGCATACTCTATCCGCTGAGTTTCACCAAGGCTTGACAGGACTCCATCTTCACTATTTTTTACGAGATGGGAAATCGCTCTTTTATAGAAATCCCAAGCAGTATTTAGCGGGGCCCCAATACCAAAGCCATGACCTCCAAAACCAGGCAATCCCATTTTCTTTGCTAATCGGATCAGTATATCCTCCATCACCATCGTAGTTGGAATTATCGGTTTATACACTCCTGTCTTTGGGTCAAAGTTGCCGATTACCGGTCTTCTGATTCCGATAGTCTGGTTTGTAACAACCGATGATCCTTTACAGATATCCCATCGCTCCAGATAGGTTGTATCAGGCAAGATATAGTCTGCAAAGGTATTTGTCTCTGTAATCTCACTGTCGATCCCTACAACGAGGGGGACAATTCTCGTGTCTTTCAAGCTGTCCTTTACTATCTCTCTCATGGCCGGAGCCGAATAAGAAGGATTTGCCCGATACAGAAACAATGCCTTTACAGGATAGGGATAGCGATCGGCTATACTGGGTATTACCTCCTGAAAGTTTCCCCAATCAGAGGCAAAAGGAAACCACGGTCTCTTTGAAGGATACCCCCTGTTCTTGAATTCTGTTGTATCCTCATATCTGTGCCCTGCCCTGTCAATCCGTATTCCAGATAGTTTCGTACTTTTTGAAACATCTTTAAGGTCAGCCAGAAGATCTCTTCCTCCAATAGAATCCCAACTTCCACCACCTCCAATAAGGCCACCTTTTGCATCGATATTTCCGATCAGGAAGTTCAACACAATTATTGTCCTTGCAGTATACGTTCCATTCGTATGCTGAACAGCACCACCATAAAAGTCGGCAACTGCCTGTTTCCCATACGATGTGAATTCTTCAGCCAATTTCTCGATTACCGAGGGGGTAACACCGCATATCTTTCCATATTCTCTGATATCCTTTTCGCAGACCCTTTCTTTTAATAAAAGAAAAACAGACTTGCAAGGGATGTTCCTTATCCTGGCCTTTACCTCTAACTGACCATGATCCACCTGATCAAAACCCCTTGGCTTTCCATCGTTCCAGACAACATACTTATCGCCTTGACCCTTTAAACCCGCATCCCTCGCCCTCAAAAGTTCCATATTGTCCAGTCTGACTAGATACGTTGCATTAGTCCAGCTCTTGTGTCCATCTATTGCTGCTGCCTTCTTTGTGGTGTTCTGTAAAAATCTTGAATCATAGGCATTATTATCCATCATCCATCGCATCATTCCAAGAGCAAGTGCAGCATCTGTACATGGCTTTATCGCAATCCATTGATCCGCCATTGAAGCAGAACTCGACAACCTAGGATCAACGACGACCCACTTGAGCCTCCCGTATTTGTCTTCAAACTCTTTTCGATAGCCTTGCTGTTGAAGTGACTCTGAACCGCCTTGCGCTCCAACATTCGCCTTCATCATCTTTCTTACAACCGTCTGCACAGGAACACTCGATTCCAATGGTGAGGACCCGAAGAAGATCAAAAAACGACTGTTGAGGATGTCGGGCTTCATAGAATCATAGTCGTCGTTGAGGCTTAGTTGAAAACCTGCCCTGTAACTTGATTGCCTGATACTCGTATCCTCTGTCCCCCCGTTTATGGAACCATATGCGTTCATAAACCTCGATATAAAAGACCGGCTCCCTAAATCCAATGTGCCACTTAAAAAAACAAACTGGTTTGCCTTAACCCCCAGTTCAGGACTCCTGTCATCTATTAATACCTTTGTATCCCTAATCCCTCTCAGACCTTCTACTTGACCTTCATTGAAGAGGTCGCCACCCTGTACAATCTCCTCTATGGCCTTATCCCAGGTTATACTCTGCCATTTACCCGATCCTCTGGAACCAATCCTCTTCAATGGTGTTTTAATCCGAAATGGGTCATAGAGCGTTTGAATACCTGCCTGACCTTTTACACAGAGTGATCCACTGTATTGAAGCGCCTCTTTGGGATCTGTACTATATGGGATATGGGGTTCCATAGAATTCGGATGATAGGGATTCCCATCGAGTTTAATCACAGTACCTTCCCTGATCCTTGCCCTGAGCCCACAGTTGCCTTCACACATCTGACAGATACTGTATACATTCTCTATTCCAACCGTAGTCTCAATAGGATCTGAGGCAGCAGCCCCCATTATATATAAAGGCACATCCCCTTTTGCCTCGAAAAGGTGACACCCGCCTAAATACACGCTTCCTCCTACAATCACCGATGTTTTTATAAACTCACGTCTTGTTAACTTCTTCAAAGACATCCTCCGTTAACAACTTCATACATCTAGCTCAATGGTATCTCAAAGCCGATAAATACCAGGGAATATCTCATAAGGAATACACCGCCTATGACCAAGATGGCGCTCAGAGTGACCCATACCTTGCTTCTCCGAGTTACCGGAAAGATCAAAAGAAAGAGGGGAAGCAACATCCCAAAAATCAGCTCTCCCCACAGATACAGAGGGTCATGTATAGCGGTGATAATAGAAGCCAGCCCATCTGTGCTTGAAAGCAACAGTGTAAACCAGAAGGACAATACCCAGAAGAGATCTAGAATGATAATAGCAATCATCATATTGTACAGATCAGAGAATACGTCCTCACTGAGTTTCTTTTTAGAGTAAATATTCATAATAAAAGCAACAACAACCAACAGGGCAATCCCGGAGAGTATTGCAGAGGTCAGGAAATAACCGGGCATCAAAGCAGAATGCCACCATGCCCTCCCCCTTACTACGGCAAAGGCAAAACCGGTATATGCATGAACGGATACAGCTAGGGGAACTGTTATTGTTCCCATTATCTTCATCATCCTGTCATCCTTTACAAAGATAAACCATATGTAAATGATATTGGCTATCGGATAGATCGTAAGCAGCCAGGTACCATAAGAAAGTACAGCCTTGTGATTGAAGAAAGACGGGACCAAGGTATGCCAGAACCTGAAGGGTTGTTGGAGATCTACAATGAGACACACTGGTGCAATCAAAAGCAATACGAATGATATAATCGCCGCAGGAAAGGCAAGTGGTTTGTATTTCTTTATACCAAAAACCGTAGACAGAGAAGATAAGATAAAAGATCCCGCGCTTAATCCTGTAAAATAAAAATACAGAGGTATATACACCTTCCACGGAACTTCATGGGGTACGTTGTACAATACAGTCGGTTCCAATGTCGCCTCTTTTGTAACAGTTTAGTTTTCTGAAATAAGAAAATGACAGCAACCTAGAAGCGGCGGTCGAATTTAAACTGTTACCCTCTTTTATATTTAACGATACAGTTATTTATCCCAATAATCTGAAAGCTTACTCGGAATTGTGTCGTGATATTCCTCAATCGCCTCTGGGTATTTTTTTGATATCTTTATACGGCCCATGATGTCTTCGTCCGCTGCAATATAATACACCTTCGGGTGTGTCCTTAATGCGGGTTTGAGCACAACTGTGGAATTGGCTGCAATGAGTCTCGACACTTCACTTTTGGGGTCATTCAAATCACCGAAGGTAATTGCTCTACCAATACAGGTTGTAACACATGAAGGCAACAACCCTGCATCGATCCTGTGCGTGCAGAAGGTACACTTGTCCGCAGTACGTCTTACAGGATTAAAGAACCTCGCATCATATGGACATGCCGCAATACACATCCCACAACCAATGCATTTCCCATAATATATAGTTACCACACCGTCGTCTCTGCGTACGGTTGCCTCAACAGGACAGACCTCCACACAGGGAGGCGTATCACAATGGTTGCAGAGTCTTCTGAGATAGAAGTTCCTTACATCCGGGTACTTCCCTTTCTGTATACCTTTCACCCACGACCGCCAGTACCCAAGGGGAACATTATTCTCACTTTTACATGCTACAGTACAGGTATGGCAACCAACACATTTTCGCTGGTCGATCACCATTCCCCACTTTTTCACCTTCTTTTCCAACTATCTCCTCTTATGACACTTAAGACATTCCATTCTGCTGAACGATTCTTTGCCGTCATGGCATGTACCAGTTGCACACATATTCTCAGCCCTGTCAACCTCTATTATCTTACTCTCCTCTGACTCTAATCCGGCTGGAGAAACCCACACGTTATGGGTATCTCTCCCTATCCTTACCACCTTATCCGAGCTGCTAAGCAACTGGATGATAAATCCAGTATGACTATCGGCCCTGAAGGGATGTTCATGGCAGTCTTCACATACATATTTTGCCTTTTCTCCCTTTGTATGGTTGAGATGGCTGAAAACTACAGGACCGGCAGAGCCTTTTGCACCGTAAGTAATGTCTCCTCCGCCTATGGTTCTTGACAATACCGTAATCATGCCAAGTAAGCCAATCAAGACTACGGCAATCATGCCAAACCCTAAACGCCTCCCCAGCTTCTTATCCAATTGTACCAATTGAATAAGGCCGGTAACCTGGAGTAAAACAGTCTTTGCTTTTTCTATGCCTTTTGGTTTCATAGATTATCTACTACTTGTAACTGTTTAGCTTTTCAAAAAGAGTTTCTAGAAACGACGATCAAATTTTAATGCGTGTAGTTTTTTGAGTTTTACACAGATTAGATTTGATTGCCGCTTCTTGCATGCTGATATTTTTCTCTTAAAAACTAAACTATTACCTATGCTTAAAGAAGTGTCCCTTGATAATGAGTGGTAAGTCTCCTCTTTTTAACCATTTCGGAACTGTAATTAGGAAGAAGCATAGGAGATATTCTCTCTGTAATGATCCCCGCATCTTCTAATGCCTTGTGATATTCCCTTACATGATCGAGGGTGAGTTTGCCATCCTTTGCTTTCTCTTTCGCATAGATACCTGCATTTCTCCCTGCCACCCTTCCAAATACAAGCACATCAAGAAGAGAATTCCCCATAAGGCGGTTCTGACCGTGAAGTCCCCCTGTTACCTCTCCTGCAGCAAAGAATCCGGGAACGACAGTTTCACATATTGAGTTGTACTCCAACCCCCCATTTTGATAATGCAAGGTTGGATATACGAGCATAGGTTCTTTACTGATATCTATATCGTATCTCTTAAATAGTATATGCTTCCCGGGAAATTCCTTTTCAATCGTACCCTCCCCATGCAAAGCCTCTATCATTGGAGAATCGAGCCAGACCCCATACTTCCCATTCGGTGAAGGGATACCTTTCTTTACATCAGTGCATTCCCTGATAAACGATGCTGATTCAACATCGCGCGGTTCTCGCTCAAAAACAAACTGCTCCCCATTAATATTGAGGATATTTGCTCCAGCTCCACGAAACTTTTCAGAGATGAGTACACCTTCTGCCTGTTCCGGAAATACGATCCCTGTAGGGTGGTACTGTACTGTATGCATGTATGACATCTTGACCCCAATCCTGTAACCCAAGACCAGTCCATCTGCAGTCGCCCCGTAATGATTGGTTGTCAGAAACCCCTGTACATGTACTCTCCCACAACCACCTGTTGCCATAACAACGGCCTTTGCCTTTATAATATGATACTCTTCTGTCTCAAGATTGTACAACAATGCCCCAGCACAATGACCATGTTCATTCAAGATCAATTCTACTGCAGGAGAAAACTCAAGCACCTTAATGTCGTCTATTCGATTTCTCGCTTCATCCCGTATGGTTCGCATTATCTCAGTGCCTGTTATATCCCCAGCGCTGTGCATACGTTTTCTTGATGTGCCTCCACCATGAAGGGTATGTAATGTACCATCCGGCAATTTTGTCAACATTGTGCCGAGTCCCTCAAGCCACTCAACAACGAGTGGGGCTTCAGTAACAAGTGTAGCAACCAATTTTGGCACATTTACAAAGTGCCCACCTCCTAAAGTGTCAAGGTAATGAAAATAGGGGGAATCCTTCCAGGTTTTTGTAGCTGCCTGTATCCCACCCTCTGCCATCATAGTATTTGCATCTCCATGACGAAGCTTTGTGGCAATGATAACCTTAGCACCCTGCTCCTGTGCAAGAAGCGCAGCAGCTGTCCCGGCTCCTCCTCCTCCGATAATAAGGACATCGGTTTCGTAATCTACCTGTGAAAGACCAACTTTATCAGGATCAACCCTGCTCTTAGACTCAAGCATATCAACTATTTCATTTGCTATTGCATATCCCTTGCTCGCACCTACTTTAATGGGTCGTCTTCCATCTTCTCTATGGTCCGGATGGTATTTTAACCTTTCCGTCCTCTCTTCAAGGGAAAGGGCTGGAAATTCTTTCCCCATCTTTTTGTCCTCGACCCTTTTGGGTCTTGTCTTTTCTACAACCTGGATAAGTCTTTTCAATTCCGGTGGATATGGCATAATGACACTCCCTAGTCAATTAAAATATTAAAGTTACAACCGAATATCATCATAATTTACTCTTATCCGAAGGTTCCCAATATTCCTCTGATAAATCGGGTTCTATCTCTCGTTCTGAATATACCTTCATCAGGGCCTCTCTATCCAGCTCAGTAAGTTCATTGAGCATCTGCTTATACTTACCTACCTTGATCTCTTCAACCCTTTTTGCCAGATGCTCCGCTTTTGGTACCATATGCTTGGCAAATAATCTTCGACAGAGGATACCGATGTTGTACTGAGCAAGTTCACCAGGGCACCTTGCAGTACACAACCCACACATAACACAGTCAAATGAGAGTCTTGCTGCTCGTTCAATGTCTCCCCTTAATGCTGCGGATATATACTCCATGACCTCAATCTCCATAGTACAGGACCGTGTACACGTATTACACCCCATACATTTCAATATCTCAGGATAGAGTCTTATAATCTCGTCCGGAGTGGGTTGGAGCTCATCTAATTTATAGACCGAGCGATTTGCAGGAAAGAATGGAATCTGGGTGAGATACATGTTTGGTTGTACCAGGGTTTGACAAGCAAGACCGACCTCGATCTTTGGACTGTCTGGGAACCTATAGACCGTTCCACATGCCCCGCAGATTCCTCCTCTGCAACCGCATCCCCTGATAAGTTGATAGCCGGCGTATTCCATTGCCTTCTGGATGGTCAGACTTTCAGGCACATCGTACCTTTTCCCCATTATGAAGATAGGAACCTTAGGAACATCCTCTATGTCTTGTTCTCTTGGTGTATTCTCAGTATGATCTTTGTTATTATCTTTGGATTCCATATTCTTCCCCCTTGATTTGGCCTTACCAGGCCAGAAATGCTCCAATAACAATACCAAATACAAGTGCAGCAATTACCATGAAATAATTATCTAGGGCAGTAACCTTCTTTGAAGGAGGTATCACATCGATTACCTTCTCGTCTACGATGTAGTCCTTTATATTCGTATCCACTTGAGGACAGGCTAACACACAGGAGTAACACTGTTCACAGTCCTCCCCCACTATTGATTCTAATGCAAAAGAAGTCCTCTGCCCGGTCTTTTGAAGTCTCTCGGGATCCTTCCTTAAGATTGGACATGAATCCACACAATTCCCACAAGCCAGACACGCTTTATCCCCTACGATATTGTCAGTTTCAAGATACAACCGATGGTATGGTTCAACTCCTTTCGAAAGCAACCTACAACGTGCAACCGGAGGCTCTTTTGTGTCGAGTATAACATTGAGTACCTTCTTTGTTTTCAGCTCTTCTCTTTCCAAGACTGTTGGCATTCACTCACCCCCCTATTATTAATTAAGGGTAAATCTCTTATTCTTTTAGCTTCCAGTATTCGGTTTATAATTGTTGAAGAATCCCTCGGTCATCGATGGATGGCATTTCAAACAATTTTTATAATTATTGTCCTTATCTTTATCTGCCAGAAAAATATTGCTTTTATAGTGGAGCTTCCCTTTATGACAACGCCTGCAACTCTGTTCAGACGGAATGTCTACATTCCATCTTCTGTTCTTATTTAAATCCATCCACGCATTCTCAATCGCCTCGTTATACGGAGTGTTGGATGATACCCCTTCATATTTCTTGTACGCATGCGCAATATATTTATGACAGCTATCACAACTCATATGACTGTACTCTCGATAATTGACACTCTTGTCCTCACGTATCTCCCCGTCTTCCGACTTGAATCTCTCATGGCATATTGCACATTCCTTTAAAGCTATCTCATAGTGCTTCTTATGTCCCATAGCCAGTCCTATTTTCTTTAGACTCTCAGGGAGGTCTTCTTTATTCATCTCATCGATCTTATCAAAAGAAAGATGGCAGTATATACAGTTTTTACTGGGTATGTTCTCAACTACTGGATTCAGTTTACTACTTTGCCTCGGATCAATGAAGTTAACAATATTGATCAAAGCGTGTTTTGCTCCCTGAATTTGAGCGGATAAATGCCCCTGTGACGATCCTTCAAAATGGCAGTCTGCGCATGCAATCTGATCATGCGAAAATCCCTCTTTGGCCTTTTCATCCATCATCCAATTTGCAAATTTTGCTTCTCTAGTATGGCAGAATTCACATGATGGGGAACGAATACTATAGTTTGTTCCTAGTAATACTGTGAGAAACAATATCATTATCCCTGTTATAGGTATGAGAAAACGAAATACCATAAACCTTATATCCGTCTGTTTATCTTATTACCCTATAAAAAAAGTTACAAGTTTGTATCAGTCTCTTATGCGGCCTTGCCTGCCTTTTGCAATGATTCCTTTAATCTCTTTTTTGCCCTGAATGCTGCAGATATAATTCCAGGTCCTGAGTTCCCAGCAGGGCATTTCGCAGCACATCTGCCACATCCAACACAGTATTTAGATAACCGTTCCACTGTATCATAATCCCCTAGTCTTGCTGCAAGGACTAGATCCATAGGGATCTGAAAACCTTCTGCTTCCTTTATTGGACAGACGCCTACACAGGTTGCACAGTTATAACAGGTAAGAGTTTGACCGGTATCTCTAACAAGAACCGACTGAACCGTATAATCTAAAACTAAAAAGACAGCAAATATAATTGCAATCGCATTGATTGCAAACCTGTCCGGAGGAGCTCCTATTATTATATTGACAAAAGCTCTGCTAAACAGAGTCGCTTTTGGATAGTCCTTAATACCTTTTATCAGTGCATCCTGTATCGCTGAGATAAAACCATTTGAGGTATAAACAGCCCCCCTTAACAGATCAGGCTCTATTGTGATATTGTCCAATACTCCATCTGAAAGGATCTCTTGCTGAAGTCTTGCTATTGTTGTTGCTTTTACTGCTGCAAGGTCTCTATAATACAATAGCTCAATATCCTTTATCCTATGATCCTGTACCCAGACCGATACTTGTATAGGCCCTCTGTATCCCTCTCCCTTACCTTCGTACCTCCCATCAGCCACTTCTTCCATGATCTCTCCTATAGGTTTATGGGTAAGGCGATACTCATTTGCCTTCTTAATATCATTTGCTGAATAAAAATATCCCATAAAAATGCAGATGAGTAAGAAAACCAGATAAAAGAAGTATGGCCGCTTCTCTTTTCGCCAGGAGAGATACGACTTTGTAAGAAGAGTTAAAAACAGAACAAACAAGAGTATAAACCTGGCACCGGGAAAGATCACCGCTGCCAAAATCGTCAATAAAGCTAACCTGAATCCCCTTGATAAAAACATACGTCGATTTACACCCTCTTTATAACAAGCCTTGCTATATCATCGATGAAGTCTCTGCCTATAAGCCCCTCATCCATGGCGTTTACAAGGTCAGACCTTGGGATTTTCCCTTTTTTTATTGCATCTATGGTAATCAACTGCATGGTACCAAAAACCTTTTGCAGTTGAATATTCTGTACACAAAAGCTTGTGCAGTTACCGCACCGGACACACTTCAGTCCGCCATTCTTTATGAAACGCCTATAATCGGTTACCCTTGAAGCAACAACCAGTTCGGCCTGTACGGAAATACCTACCGGGCAGTTATCCTGAGTTGCATAACATGCCCTGCATTCATAACAGTATATGGTCTGAGGCAAACCTTTAAATAGAGGTTTAATTATATCTACTCCCAGAGTTACAGCAATCCCCAGCATAGTGACACGGTTGAGGTTTTTGGTGAGTGCCCTGTCTTTTAAATTTGTAAAGAACTGGTATCTGTGAATGCCCGGCAGGACGATCGGTTGATCCAGATCTTCCCTTTGATGCTTTTCCGATTGCTTCTTTCTATCTTTTTCCTGTTTTTCCATCTCTTCTTTTAATAAAAGTTTGAAGTCATTAACTAGTTGTTTTTGAACTCACTAATTCGGCAACATCAAAGACATTAAAAAACCTGCGATTGTTCCACCGATTGCCCCTTGAATCATCTCTTTGGGAGTCTTCATATCAAGAGAGAATGCAATGATCGCTCCGGACAAAGCCCCTACAAATGTAAATGTTATATACGTAAGCACCTTTTATAAAGCACCTTTCTTTGAATTATTCTCGTCCTATTCTATTGTCTCTGCTGGAGTGAGACGTTTTGGGACCATCAGAGCAATCAACAGAGATGCGATTATACCTCCGATCGCTCCTTGAATAATGCATTGCACGTCTCTTTCATATAGACTAAATGCAAGGATTGCCCCTCCCAAAGCTCCGGGGATTACAAAGGTCATCAACTGGAACCGCCAGTCCTTATCGACATCTCCTGAAATGACGATACTCGTAAGTTTAATAATAATGGCATTGGCAATAAAGATCACCAGTGTAAACTGAATGATTAACCATATATCCCTCTCCAATTGCATACCGGAAACTGAAAAAGATGAGAGGGTTAAAAACTTCATATAGATCGCTGCAAGAGGCGCCATAATCGCCATAGAGGAGAAGGTGTATGCCCCTTTTATATAGCCTGTATCAGCCCGCATGGTTCCTTCGGCCATCATCCCTGCTCCGCCCAGTGGAGAAGGACCACACGATGTGGTTGCATTAATCATATATGCAGCCATTACAATGGCCAACTGCGGCCAAGTAATAAGGTCGAACTTCGCCGGGCCAAAGAAATAGAGAACAGGGACCAGTGCTGCTGTCAGAATTCGGCTACAGGCCAATGGTAAAATGGTCTGAATCTGAACAAATATAGCCAGCATTCCGGCAACACCGAGGAAATGAAAGGATGAAAGGCCTTTTAAGATAGTCCCTAATGCCTCAAACCCTCCTGTAGCTGCTAGGGCTCCCGCTGCCATGAAACCAGATGCCATAGCTGTAACAGGAAGGAGTATAATTCCACTCATAAGATCCTGTACTGTAATCCTGCAAAAAAATATCATCAATATTCCACCGGCGACCAGTACGGTCTGAACAGGCATTCTTCCAAACGGTTGAAATATACTGATCAGTAATGCAGCGACAAAGATCACCAAGGAAAGATATCCACGAAAAGACCCCTCGGCCTTTGCTTCTTTCTTTTCAGTTCTTTCTCCTTCAGGAAGATCTTTTAAAGAAACGTTTTCTGGGTATAGTTTCATGGTAATCAACTTAAGAAATAGGGCGGTTAACGCAGTGCCCAGCATAAGCGAAAAGGCCTGTGGTGCCCTCAGTATTCCTTCGGATGCTGTCGGGAAAAACGCCCCCAAAAATCCTTCCCCTATCTGCCCAACACCTCCTATCGGAGACGGCCCACAAGAGCCAAAGGCATTCCTTGCAAATGAACCGATTAGGACAATCAACTGAGACCTCGTCAATAATCCCATTCCGCCTTCAAATCCGAATGCAAAGAGCAAGGGCAAAAGGGCTGCACCTATAATTCTGCCACAAGGCAAAGAGGCGATAACCGGAAGCTGTATAAGGATAACGAGAGTCCCAGCAAGTCCGATCGGTGTTTTTTGAAGTTTGTTTATCAACACTTTCAACGTTTCGAATCCACCAGATGCCTTCAATGCACCTGAGAGGAAAAGACCTGCTAAAAGGGCTGTTATAGGATGGAGTATGATGCCCCCTATCATCTCATTGGGTAAAAGTATAACGCCAACCCATCCATCGTCAAAAACTCTGAATATCGCACCGATAAGCATACAGACCAACGAAACCACAACGAGTACTGTCTGCACAGGAAAATTCAATTTTCTAAAGAGCATCATAACCATTGCTAAAAGAAAAATGCCCAGTGTGATATATCCTTGAATTTGCACTTATCTATCCCTCGCCGGTCTACAAATCGATTAGGGGTTTTCTTGTTTCTTCCTGGCAGAAGGTAGAATTACAGAGAAAACCCCTTGCATTTCTTTTCTTTACAAAGAATGGGAGAGTAACCACATACCTGTCTTTGTCTTTACACACATAAAGCGTATCCCCAACCTCAAATCTCCCCATACAAAGAGTGCAACTGAGGATTTCAGCATCAATGATTTTCCCGTTTGCCATTTGAACCCTGGCCCTAGCCCCAAATAAATCACCAAGTGGAATATCCGGACCATAAATCGAGAGCAGTCTTCCTTCTTTTCTTCTCAGTACCTGATAGATTTCTACACTCAGAAAAAATGCTATCAGAAAAATGAAGGTCAACCACTCAGCAGTTTCGCTCAACATCCTAATCCAACCCTTTTAGCTTTCGACTTCTAATACCTGGAAACGTCTATTCAGGGTATCAACAACATAGAGCCTATTCTTGTCATCCATACAGATACTAGAAGGTTGATTGAACTCACCGAGTTCTTTTCCCTTTTTCCCGTATACCGATATGAAATCACCATCTGATGTAAACTTCTGAATCCTGTGATTCCCCGTATCAGAGATGTACAGATCTTCTTTCTCATCTAAAACAATTCCCTGAGGAATGTTCAATTCTCCTTCTTTGCCTCCCTGACGTCCGAATATTCCGACAAGCTTACCCTCTTTATCAAATGATTTTATCATGCTATGCTTACTGTCAGCAACGAATATCGTGCCGTCCTGTTTCACTGCAATATCTGTAGGTAATCTGAACTCATCGTCCTTATCCCCCAACTTCCCTATTACCATACAAGGCATATTGTCTTTAAAGACCTGCACCCTGTGGTTTCTCGTATCTGCAACATAGATTTTTTCCTCCCGATCTATTGCAATACCCTGGGGGGTATAGAAGAATCCTGCACCGGCACCGATATTACCAAAAGAATAAATAAAGCTACCTTCATGATCAAAGATCTGGATCCTACCGTTGTTTGAATCTACAACAAAAATATGGTCTTTATTATTTACAGCAATGCCCTTTGGATAATTAAAGTTCCCCTCATCTTTCCCAGGTTTCCCAAAAGAATATCTATAGAGACCATCATTATCAAATACACGCAGTTGGTAATTGGCTGGATCTGAAACATATATATTGCCTCTTGAGTCTAAAGAGATACCAAAAGGAAGGTTTAGCCCATCCTTAAAAGATAAAGAAGGGTTGTAAAAGGGTACGGCAAAGGCGTCTTTCCACCCCAGCGTAGAGCAGGTGAATGCACAAACACTAAGGGCACTCATCCCTTTTATAAATGACCTCCTACTCAATGTAAGATCTTCTAAATGCTTAAAGAACCGACTATTATCGTTTATTGACACTTTGAGTAGCCCCTGAGATATTTATATGACAGGTATTATACGATATAAGTTATTCCCATACATATCCTGAGCAACGATTGCAGGGAAATCCTCCACTACTAACTTACGAATCGCCTCTGGACCAAGACATTTATAGGCGATTATTTCAGCGCTTTTGATTGTCTTTGCTATTAGTGCCCCTGCCCCACCTGTTTCAGCAAAATATACACATTTGTATTTTTTCATTGCATCCGCCACTTTCTTAGATCGGGGGCCTTTTCCAATCATCCCTTTCAACCCCTTAGCTATTAAATAGGGCGAATATGCATCCATTCTCTGGCTGGTGGTAGGGCCGGCAGAACCGATGATCTGACCAGGTTTTGGGGGTGTTGGGCCTACAAAATAAATGATTTGTCCGTTAATATCGAAGGGGAGTTCCTCCCCATTCTCGATAAGGTTGACAAGACGTTTATGTGCAGTATCTCTGGCTGTATATATCACTCCGTTTATCATTACATTATCTCCGGCCTTCAGCCCCTGAACATCTTCTTCTGTAAGAGGTGTAGTAACCTTTTTATCATCCAACATCAGTATACCTTCTTGTTTTGTTTCGCATGAATAGAGCAGTCGATTGATTCCTAATTAAACATACTAAAGTATTCTATTGAAAAATGTATTGAGCCTCCTTTTCTATGGCAACACAACCTCGAATTCGTCTGTTTCTTTAATCCGTTTTAGATATTATTTTGAAATTATTAAAGCCAATAGTGTCCATCTAGAAATGAATAATTTTATTCACGGTCAAGGAAGGCGAAAATTTTAACCGCAGGAATATATAGACATATTTCGAGGATTAAAACTTGAGCCTGACTCATAGAGTAGACAAAAGGGCTATTTATGGATGGATACTAGATAGTTATTTCTTTATGCCTGTTAGCATGACAACCAAGATTTACAGCCAATGGAAGGCTGGCTATATGACATGGAGCCAACTCAACATGAACTGCAAGTGCAGTAACCATCCCTCCCAGGCCCATTGGTCCGATCCCCATCCTATTTATTGCATTTAATATTTGATTTTCAAGCTTTGCCAATTCGGGCTCTTTATTGGGTTCACCAACTGGCCTGAGTAATGCTTTCTTTGCTAAAAACGCAGCATATTCAAATGTTCCCCCAATTCCGATTCCAACAATTGTCGGGGGACAAGGATTCCCACCAGACTCCCTGATTCTATCCAGAACAAAATTCTTGATTCCCTCAATCCCGTCAGATGGGGTCAACATCGTTACACGACTCATATTTTCACTTCCACCGCCTTTGGGTACGACTATAATTCTAAGCTTTTCTCCTGGCACTATGTCAATATGGATGATCGGAGGCGTATTATCTCCTGTGTTCTTTCTCGTAATTGGGTGACACATCGATTTCCTAAGATAACCCTCTTTATACCCCTGTTTGATTCCTTCAATGATTGCTTCTTTTAGACTCCCTCCTGAGATATGGACATCCTCTCCCAACTCAACAAATACAACTGCCACTCCTGTATCTTGACACATAGGAATTTTTTCTTTACGTGCTATATCCGCATTTTTAATGATCTGGTCAAGGATGCTGATTCCTAGAGCGGATTTCTCTTCTGCTTTTGCCTTCTTTAATGCTGCGTAAACATCCTCTGGGAGGTCATAATTGGCTTCCACAGAGAGTTTTTTTACTTTTGATGTAATATGACTCGCTTTTATTTCTCTCATGCTTTTCCTAATCTTAATAAATACAACCAGGCATAACCTCCAGATAAATCTTAACGAAAAAATTACCCCTCAAAATTAAAAAATCCCCTCATTTTTTTGCCCCTTAAAAGATTTCCACTATATTCAGGGCAAACCAACAGGGATCTAAATAAAAACATTCAAATGATGTTTAATGAGTGAACATTCATTCAAACAATATTTAACACAAGCACCTCGTACTTGTCAAGATTTTTTGATTTGAATATGATCTATTCATGTACCTATTGACATTCATATCAAAGAAGAATATATTTAGAATAGCATAGTTATAAAACATATTGGCTTTTTAAAAAGAGTCGATTCAACGAAATTAAAATTTTATTTGAGTACAACCCGTATCCAAGTGAGTGTTGAAAAAGAACAGTATAGCACCATTCCTTTCAGTATCTCTAATTATAGCCTATTTTAGTGATAAATATAAGGGTATTCATTCTCTGTTCTTAATTAATCATCACTTAAACGTCATTGAAGCGTGCTGATCGTTTCCTATTCAACATAGCACTCCTTAGAAACTTGAAGTTCATTAAGAGGTAACGGGCTGGTGCCCAGATCGATTTTTGAGGGTTTTGCATTAATTCTTATAAAATGTGATGGCCGCGAAAGTTGTTGAATCCATTTGAGCCATATTAAAATCTGCTCAGGGTAACAGCCCATTAAGGGTTATATCCCATCAGGTTTCTTTCATGATGAGCCCTGATGAAAAGCCCCAGGATTATTTATCAGAAGGTGGAAAGATGGGAGAGATAAAGAGTACTTTGGAAATCGCAATGGAAAAGGCAGAAAAACTAGATATATCTTCAGAAGAGATGGAACAACTCAAAAGGGAAGAGTACATATTAAAGGCCAAGGGGATGGCAAATCGGTATCTCAATAGAGGACTACAGATCGAGTGGTTATTAAAAGAACTCGATCATTTCAATGGAAATCAAAAAGATATCATATTAAAAGCGCTCTTATCCGAATTAGTCAACGCAATACGTGTCTCTAAAAACAACGAAAGGACATTAAAGGCCATAGAGATTCTAAAAAAGGATAGGGTAAAACCTTATTTAGATGCGATTGACAGGCTCTCCATGGAGTTCAATGAGGAGAAGACGGCTCTTTACAAAGAGGTGGAAGAGGAAATTCTAGAAAAACTCGATAAAGCGGGGATCTCAGGCACTGCAGTTCAGCCATATATAGAATCCGATGGTATATGGCATCAAAATATAAATCGTCTGAGCTCAAAATATGAAACCAGACTCATTATGCTCAAAGCTAAACTTTTAGATTCAAATGAAAAATAACTAAAATCTATAGACCCATACGTATCGTTCGCAACCCACCTCAAACAATTTGCAATCTTATGCTTCGCACTATTTGAATCTTTTACCAATGATAAGGAATACCATTAAAAATCGCCTGGCTGTCAAATTCGAATGAAAATGGAGGAATTTTTATGGAAGAAAGGTTTAAGGAGCTGGAAAGGGCCTTTAATCCCAGGACAGTTGTTGTGATAGGGGATAAGATGGAGAATAACAACTACTCCTTTTTGAGGGCTCTCGCCGCTTTTCAAGGAAGTGTTTATTCTGTAAATATAGACCTGAAAGAGCTCCCCGGCATTGAAGCCCTCGGGATTAAAAACTATCCGAGCTTACTGGACGTCCCTGACCCTATTGACTACGTAATTGTGGCTGTTCCGAGAGAAGTAACACCGCTTATACTCCAAGACTGTATCGAGAAAAAAGTAGGCGGGGTCACCTTGTTTACATCTGGATTTGCGGAGACCAAGACTAGTAAAGGGATAGAACTGGCAAATAAAATCAGTACAATAGCAAAAGCCGCGGGCCTGAATCTCATTGGACCAAATTGCATGGGCATATTTAATCCTCGAATCGGCCTGAAGAATTCCCCTGCCCAATATTCAGGAGATAGAGGCTCAGTGGGTTTTATATCCCAAAGCGGAGGGCATGCCATCAACTTTAGCCTGATAGGATACGATAACGGAATAAAGATCAGCAAACTTGTCAGTTATGGCAACGGCTATATCTTAGACAGCTCGGATTACTGTGAGTATCTCATACAAGATCAAGAAACAGATATCATAGCTCTTTATATAGAAGGTATCAAAGATGGAAGGCGTTTCTTCAATCTATTAAATAACGCAAACAACGAAAAGCCAATCTTGATCTGGAAAGGTGGACAGACATTGGAAGGTTCAAGGGCCACTTCCTCACATAGCGGGTCTCTGTCAGAGTCCAACTTCATATGGGAAACTGTAATCAAACAATGCGGTGCTATTAAGATAGATAGCCTCGAAGAAATGATCGATACAGTTATGATGTTGCTCTATACACCTTTTGTGAAAAAAAACAGGGTGGGTTTGATCTCACTCAGTGGAGGGCAGTGTGTCAACATGACCGATGTTTTTTCCAAAAGAGGCCTCACCGCCCATCTGCTTACAGATCAGTCGTATAAAAAACTCTCTTCTATCCTTGCCCTAGTGGGTGCGAGCTATAGAAATCCTATTGATCTAGGCGGAAACCTCTCACTAGCCGAAAAGACCCGCCGTTCTTTACTAGGCAGAGATGACATACCCAGCAGGGAAAGGTTATTGGATATCACCTTAGAGATACTGGACAATGATCCGAATATCGATTCTGTCGTAATTGAGATGTCTGCAGACCTGATGAGATGGTTTCAATTGAGTTTTCCAGGTTTTGATGAATACTTCTATAATACGCTTTCCTATTTTAAAAAGCACTCAAGAAAGCCTATAATAGTTATCACCCCCC
Source organism: Thermodesulfobacteriota bacterium (assembly GCA_034189035.1). Classification (GTDB taxonomy): domain Bacteria; phylum Desulfobacterota; class UBA8473; order UBA8473; family UBA8473; genus JAUXFK01. Next base: position 4,143 of record JAXHVA010000061.1, on the reverse strand, counting down.
CTTCAAGAGTCGATACAGACTCAATCGAGATGAAAAAAAATCTCTTAAAAAGGGATATTGCGAACTTCCCCAGTTTTTCCAGAGGAGCCGATGCATTAAAGAAAGTGGTTGAATACTACCAACGTCGTTTTTGATTTTTTACTATACGAAAAAGGGAATTATTCGCTTTCAAAAAGTGAAAGTTTATCTCATGCCAATATAGAAAGAGATACCCTCGCTCTATAACTCAAGGAGTTATTATCAGAGGCTCAGCCCCTTTAGGAGGTATCCTATGGTATTCAAGTATATCCTCGAACTGGATAACGGTGAGAAGTGCCACTTCGAGATCAACACCGCAGAGTCAGAAAGTAATGCTGTGCAACAAGAGGAACATCCAGCTTGGACAAGTCTGGAGAATTTCAAATGCCAATGCTGTCCGTTACAGAACTATAAATACTGTCCAGCTGCAGTCGATATTGAAAAAATCGCCGAACGGTTCAGAAAAGTCCTTTCTTGGGAAAGGGTAAAGGTTACGGTCCAGACCGATGCGCGTATCTATCAAATTGAATGTGATACACAAAAAGGGCTCATGTCGCTATACGGCCTGATGATGGCAAACAGCAATTGTCCCATCCTTTCCAGGATGAAGCCTTTGGCCCGTACTCACGTGCCAATCCCTACTGAAGAAGAAATCATCACGCGTGTTGTCGGAACCTACCTGATCAAGCAGTATCTCCTCTACAAAAACCATAGTGTCAAGCCTGATTGGGATCTTTCCGAGCTAATCCGTCTGTATGATGACCTACAACAGGTTAACCTAGCCCTGTCTAAAAGGCTTCGTTCAGCCTCAGAAGCTGACGCAAACATCAATGCTATCATCAGCTTTCACTCAATCTCATCGATTTTTGCTCTCGAATTAGAGAATATGCTTGAGCAGATGCGCGACCTTCTCATGGATGGCTTCTAAACCCATTTCTTTTTTATCTTTAAACCCATCTGCAATGATTCAGTTTCAGTTAAACGCTTTTGCTTTCTCTTATAAACAGATCCCTATTCTTTTCGAGCATAGTACCTTCCATCAGGTCTTCCATGGCCTTAATATAGTGGTCATTTTCGACCTCCGGAATAAGACTGTTTCTACTCATATTCCCTAGCAAGACGGTATTTTGCATCTGTGCATTTTTCAGTTCTTTATTGAAGACCTTAAATACCTTGATACCCCGTTTTTGGCATTGTGTATTCAGCACATCTTCACTCACCTCTTGTGATTGAGCAACTCTAACTTCAAGGGGCTGCCACAAGGCATTGTAATAGATCAAGGTTCCTCCATCCTTCAGCATATTATTCATCGCCCGATAGGCCTCATTGCGCTCAAGGGCAATCACAATATCCGCTTCAGCCTTACCGATCAGAGGCGAATAGATATCTTCACCATATCTGACCTGTGAGACAACAATCCCACCCCTTTGGGCAAGGCCATGTGTGTCAACACCAGCCACCTTGATCCCCGCATGATCTATAGCCCTCAAAATCACTTCGCTTAAAAGACCAATACCCTGACCTCCCACGCCAATAATATATATATTCATCCCCCTTCTCCTTTTACGCGTCAGTCAATTTTATTGCGGATGCCGGGCATGTTTGAATACATGATCCATCACCAATACAAAGATCAGTATTAATCCATACCTGGCCATCTTCCCCTCTTGTAAATGTGGGACAGCCAAACTGTTCGACACATTCATGAATCCGGTTACAGAGAGTTTGGTCGATTTCTACTTTCCTTCTTTTATAATCCTGTTTTTTCCGCTGTTCTCTCATAAATTTCAGCATACAAGGATGTTTCGCTATAACCACACTGAATTCGTCTATTGCAACCGCCTCTTTGACGATCTCTGTCAATTTTTCCTGCTGATACGTATCAATTTCTAAGATATGCTTTACACCCAGGCCCTCTAAAACACTCCTTACTGGAATCGGATCCGTAGCTTCATTAAAGTTCTGCCCTGACGCCGCATGGTCTTGATGGCCAGTCATGGCTGTTGTTCCGTTCTCCATCAAGATCATTGTCACATTATGCCTGTTAAAGACCGCATTGATAATCCCCGGCAGACCTGCATGAAAAAAAGTAGAATCTCCCATAAATGTAATCACGCGGCGTGTGTTATTAAAAAGGGATAATCCTGAACCGATTCCAGATGACGCCCCCATACACATGAGAAGCTGGCCCATCTTGTAAGGGGGTAAAAACCCCAGGGTATGACAGCCAATATCTGCAACTGTGATGTCCGTTTCACTGAGCGCCTTTTTTATCGAATAAAAGGCGCTTCTATGGCCGCATCCTGGACACATCTGTGGTGGACGTTTAGGAACATAAGGGAGATCATCTCTTCTGTCTTTCTTTTGCGGCACAATATCGGGCCAAGAGTTTCGTAATATCTGGAAAACCTTATCCGGTGTATATTCGCCAATCCAATCTTCGATCTCTTTTTTACCAATGATGTCTGTATTGATACTTGCATCAAATGCAAGGCACTTGATCTCTTTCTCAATTATATCATCGAGTTCCTCTAGAATCTTGACCTCTTTATGATCCTTTAAAAATCTCTTAATCGGCTCCTCAGGTATCGGATAGATCACGCCTATTTTTAAGATGTCAGGTTTTTGCTCTGCCTTTTCAAGGACATCCATGAGGGAAAGAAAGGGCAGTCCCATGGTGATAATGCCCCTTGATTTGTTTCTATTGTCAATCAGGCGATGAAGGGGAGAAGCATTTGAATAGGCCTTCAATTCATTAAGACGCTGAAGCGCCCTTCTTTTCATTGGATGGACATGTGCAGCAATGGGAATATACGGTCCGTTTTCTGGATTAAACCGAGGGGTATTATCCGGTTCGATCGATTGCCAGCGATCAAAAGCCACTTTCTCCTTTGCATGACACACATGGGTTGTCAATCGGAGGACGACCACCATCTGTCTTTCTTTGGAAAGCCTTGCCGCCTCTTTATAATAAGTATAGACCTCAGTCGGATTGGCAGGTTCAAATATAGGTGTATAACTCAACCTGGCAAAATGACGATTGTCCTGTTCGTTTTGAGATGAGTTGGCACCTGGGTCATCACCGAGAACCACAACCATGCCACCGATGATATTCATATGATTCAGCTGAACAAAGGTGTCTGAAGCAACATTAAGTCCGACGCTTTTAAAAAAAACCGTAGAAAGGTGTCCATTCACCGCGGCACCATAGGCAATCTCCGTTGCCACCTTTTCGTTTGTTGAAAATTCAAAATAAAACGGTCGCCTATCCTTTGGGATGCTTCTTATGGCTTGAGCAATTTCTGGCGTCGGCGAGCCCGGATATGAAGCAACGACTCGTGTTCCTGCCTCGACCATGCCCCTCACAAGCGCTGTATTCCCCATAACGATTTCCGAAATGGGCCCCTCGGATAGTAACATGTCCTCCATTCTCTTCATCTTCTTATCTCCTGCTTTAAATAGAATGTCTTTGTATTACCTCATGCCCTCTCCCTTGAAGATTATCCTGGAATCTCGTATCTCCCCCATTGAGTATTCTGTTTCTATCGCTCGATTTGAATTATAAGTTGGGGATTTAATTAAAGTGCTATTTGCCTCTCATCTTATTGCCTTTATGCCTCTTTTCTTTTAGCTTAGTGAGAAAAAGGCTTTTACTCTGTATTTGAGAAAAGTTATATATGATAGAATCTCCTTGAATTTTATATCAACTCTATACGGAATGATATGCAAAAGTAGCATAATACAAAAAGTTTGACAAGTTAAAAGGTTTTAAATATTAGGTAAAATATTGATGGGACAGGCTTAGAAGCATAGGAAAAGAAGGTATCCTGTTTACATGAAGGTGTGGATCAATATCGTTGTTTCATGAGATATACAGAACAACAGAACCACTCGTTGAGCAGACCCGCTAGTGCGGGGGATTGTAATAGAAGGGCCGTGATAAAAACAGGATAAGTTTTAATGGAAGCGACAATACAGAAGATATTCGACACAGGATACGACGTTTATCAAGAGAGCCGACGACTTCCAAAGCATGTGAGAGATGCATCCCACACTATCAGGGCATGCTGTACTGCGGTATTGGGCGGACATGTTCAGTCATGCCCGGATGGTCACTTCCACCGG
>JAXHVA010000060.1:0-25611 GCA_034189035.1 Thermodesulfobacteriota bacterium | reverse complement strand
GCAAGCAAGAAGCGGCAATCAAATTTTAATGCGTGTATCGCATTAAAATTTGATTGCCGCTTCTTGCTTGCTGATAGTTTTCTATTTCATAGCGCTAAAATGATACAAAAATATAAAGTAGCTGTTTACTTACCAAAAAATGATCCAAGCAAGAAAAAGCTACTTTTTATCTCTCTAATCGATATACCCAAGATCTCTTAACCTGTCCATTATCTCCCTATCCTCGCTTAGATCTTCTCCATCCCCTGAATAGACGGATAAGCGGCCTTCATAAGAAGGGATATATGTAATACCCGGAATAGAATCGTCAAAAATCTCTGAAATCGGTCGACCATCCATATCCTTTCCGATTGGCAAACCGAAAACAGGGAGTATTGTGGGGACAACATCATGAACTGATATATCTTTTACAGATACCCCTTTTTGAATCCCGTCACCATAAGCGACGAATATCCCGTCAGGGCCATCCACATGAGAACCGGAGATTTTTTCTCTGCCCATTATTATATTATATAATTTTTTATAGTATTTCATAGGACCATGGCCATGGTCTGAGGTAATGAATACGGTTTTAGGATCAGAAACCCCATCTAATAATCTGCCGATAGTTTCATCTAAATATTCATAATAGCGCGCAATAACATCCTTAAAAAGGCTATCATCCTTATTATGATCGACCCAGAAATGGTGTTGTACTGCATCGACGCCGTGGAAGTACACCATAAGCATATCCAAATCGAAGATATCCATTAGAGAGTTGGTCACCTTCACTCGCAATACATCGTGAAAGTAAAATACCTTTAATATGTTGAATTTTCGTCTTTCTGATCCATTCAAGTCACTCTTTATTGAGAACCTCTCTTTTACCTCGTCTTCTCCGGATTTGCTATTGAAACGTTCTTCTATCTCTTTCTTTATGCTTCTCAGTTTGTCTTCTATATCGAAAGGGTGTATCGCCGAAGATGAGCCCCTTCTTTTTCGACCAATCGTATAGTAAAATTCGGGGACCATAAACCCGTCTATCTTCTCTACCGGATCCGTAACGAACCAGCTCACAACCCCGACTTTATAGCCCATCTCTGACACTATATTCCAGATTGCAAGAGACTTTCTATCAACAGAGCTGACCGGCCTACGCTTTATGAGGCCATAATTTGCAGCCTTCGATAAAATCCTCGATAGAAGAGGATCCAAAGGCTTGACTTCCATATACCCGTCTATTCCCTTGACATCAAAAGTCAGGAAATCTCTGATTCCATGCTTTATTGGAGACTTTCCTGTTGCCTTGGTTGTCCATACAACCGGTGAGTGTGTAGGAACAAAAGTCTTCAGACTCCCATGTCCCCCTCCCTCAATCATCCGGTTCAGGTTTGGGAGTTTCCCTCCAGCAATCATTGGATGGATTATATCCCAGGTTGCACTGTCTATACCGAGCCAGAGGACTTTTCGATTCATCTTTTTGCATCTCTCTAAAGGTTTTCCTTCACTTTCCAAAGAGATATGGGTGTTCGAAAGCGCAAAACCCCTCAAATAAAACAGGACAAACACAGACAAGGTGAGAAAGAAAGCAGTATGCGCTGTAGAGGTAAAGCCAAAACCATACTTCCCCCTCAATACTAACAACAAAATGCCCAGAATAATAATGAGAAAGGAATAGACCCCTGTTATAGAGAACTCATATCGCGGCAATAAAACATAATGGAATCTCAAGTGAATAATCAGATTGACTGCCAGTATTATAAGCGTACTTCCCAGCAGTAAAGAAACGGTTACTGTTTCGTTTACAGAGAATAAGAGATAGATTAAACTCCCACCAATAAGAAGCGGAAAGAACAAAACGCATATATAAATGATTGTCAGATAACCAGATAGAAGCAGTATAGATCGGATCGAGAAAAGGGTTCTCATGTTCAGACTCAAAATCAGAACTGACATTCCGAGCGCATAAAGGAGACCGCATATAACGGATGCAATTGGATTTAAGATCACTATGTTATTGTACATGTTTCCCCTCGGCCTTTCTCTGTCTGATTTTCATCGGATAGTCTGAGAATAAAGGATGGTCATCCCACCATGCTTGAACATGCATATCGTACAGATAAAAAGCAAAATGTTCCGGATATCTCTTTACAAATAGAGAGAGTACTGAAATATATTTTTCAAGCATCTGCTCTGGAGTTTCCCCCTCTTTTACTTCTAATGGTTTTTCAATAATAACCTGGGGAATCGGTTTTGAATCGATTACAAAGACCGGGATCAATGTTGAACCTGTCTTCAGCGCAACCTTAAAAGGCGTGAGGTTAAATGTCGCTCTTCTTCCTAAGAAGTTCACTTCATGCCAGGACTTCCCCCCCCTACCCGTTGAAGCAAAGAGGACAATCTCATTTTTAGAAAGAGAGGTCAATACATTCCGAATTGCTAGCTTATTATTTGCAGCATTGATAAAATTGGCTGGCAGGTTTCTATCTATTGCATTAAACTTTGCATCATATATCATCCTGTCCAAACCCTTTCGTCTTCCTATTATCGGTTCTCCTTGAAGGACAACCTGGTTGAGTTTATATCCCATATGTCCGAGGGCCGGCATTACAAGTAAAAAGGGGCCGAAGTGAGGATTGAGCAGTACTGTGCCATAGCCTCCCTTCATGGCTTCGTCCAAATACTGTATCCCATCGACCCTAAAATAGTCATTTACATTTTCTCTATTTATATTGGGAAGATAGCACATCTTGACCTGGAAATTGTTTTGATTGATAAAAGAGCGAAAGAGCATTTGAAAGGTATTTTTTTTATCTATAAGATTGGATGAGGACAATTCTGAGATGGTAATTTTTCGTCTGTTACTGGAAGCGATGAGTTGGAAAAGGGATATTATCGGTACAATGATGTGAATCACACTCAAAGGGATCCGTGCAATTAACTTTCGAATATATCGCCAGAATATCCATTTTGTGAAGTTGCCTATCATAATCTTTCTATATTTTTATACTGGGATCGATGCCTTCTTTTTCGTCTTATATATTCGTATGATACCCAACATAGAACCTACGAGCGCCCAAAAGGGCAGATATGAGTAATCGAAATCGACAAACCCGTGTAGAAATAAGGTGATAAGGGCAATAGACAGACAATAAAGAAGAAACCTCATCTCATCTTGAGGGATTTGAGACAATGACACGATTATCTTGCGAATGATGAGTGCCAGCAGGGTCATAAAAAGGACGAAACCAAGGATACCGAGGTCAAATAAGACAGAAAAATAGAAGCTATGAGCAGCAGGTACTGGATCGATAATCCTCGTAAATCCTCCTGCTCCTAAACCAATACCACCTGTCTTATACAGATGCTCAAATCCCTGTGACCACCAATACAATCTGTCTGTAAGGAAACCAGCTTTGCCAGAAATCATGACCCCGAATCTCATTAATATTACTTTCCCAAAAAAAATAAGGACAAGCCCTATAGCAAAAATGCCTAACGTTGTTAATCGAATAACTCTATTGCGTAATTCTGGGATAATAATAGGAAGAAGGAATAGACCGAAAGCTAGGCTTAACGCCCCAGCCTTAGACGCTGTCTTTAGTATACATATTATCAGGAGAAATGAGTGGAGCAAAAGAAATATCTTCCCCCTCCATCCGTATATATATGCAAGGGCAATATTGCTAAAAACGAATATCGTAAGTATATTTGAAGCGAGATCTACAGGGGCAAATCCACCGGGTCTTACCTTCCCTTCCACAGCATTTGCGTGTAAGATGAGAACAAAATCAAAATGGTCAGACAGTTTTACTGTGCTAGCAAAATCATAATAGAAGTCTGACAATAAAAGGAGAAAAGAAAGAAAAAGACCCAGAAAAGGAAGGGCCTTTATAATATAGTATATATGATCTTTTGTTAAGATGTCTCCGGTAAATAGAATAATGAGGATAAAACCGAGTATCAAGACGAATATATTATTAAGACCATGAATACAGTCGATCGACCAAAGCAATGAAATCAGAGAAAATCCAAGGATGAGAAAGAATAATAAAAACTGTGCATAACGATAAGATCCATGTCGTATTGTGTAAATTTTATTTTTTCTATATAATACTCTATCGATTAAGTGGGCAACAAAAGTAACCACAATAGGGACAGCCGCTATGGAAATAAATTCATCGTTTGTCCTGTTTGGGTTCTCATATGCAAACCCGACATTCATAAGAGGCAAGAAGAAAAGAATAAAATAGAGACCGATTATTGGTCTTATAAAGACTGCTGTTGAAAAAAAAAGAAAAACAATCCCCAACAAGGCGGTTTTATAACTGTATGCTAGAATAGACCCAAGGGTCACTGTCAAAATAAAGAGTGCAACGAAGATAACCCAATATGAATCAACAGGTAAAAGTATCCTTTCTCTGGTTTCCTTCATAAATACATAGACCCCTGATGTATAGAAGAAATGAGATAATAACAGCCTGGCTCTTAGCCTACCTCAATAAATATCGGTTTTTTGTCTATACTGAAACGAATAAATCCCTCCTTGTTGCTTTGAAGGAAAAAAGACGATCCATCTGATTTTGTTAATTTTCCTTCTTTAGATGAACCGATAAATAAAGAGACTTCTACGGGTTTTTCAAGCTTTCCATGATAGGGAATGAAGGCAACATATAAGGTCCTGCTTATGTCACTACGGAATTTTTCTATCAATGGCTTATGGGTATTTAACTCTCCCATTACCCTTCGTTCATACCTTGGATAACGGGCCAATGTAGTCATTAATGTATAGTATGCATAATACCCTTCTTTTAAATGATAGCCTTGCCCAAGTGCTGTTATGCCGATTGCACTCCTCTTTCCTCCTTTGCCCTTTGGAAATCTTTTTGACACTGTTAATTGAGATAACACCCAGCCCATTACCCGGTTCTTTTGTGCATTTGTTCTTGAAAAAACAACTCGTTGCAGCAATTGAGCATCCTGCATTCCTTTGCGAACAGCGGCAGATTCTAAATTAAAGATGGGTTTGTTGTTAAACCCGTATTTATCGAGAATCTCCCTCCATATATCATAGGCGATGTTGTATGAACCAAAATTGAACTCATAATCCGCATTTTCCGCTTTCTTGGCTATTGTATACGGGCTGCCACTTCCCATCAACACTTCATGAACCCCAAGGAAGTCAAACTCTGGTTTCGGCTCATCTTCGAAATATGCCCTGACAAAAGAGTTTCTTCGCATATTGTCTTTAACAAAATCTTCGTGCAAGCGGTCTGGAAGCCCTGGGAAAGAAAAGGTTGTTGAACTGATCATAATGTCAGGATACACGGTTTTAATCTTGTTATAGGCTGCATTTTCAAACTCCTTGATCTGTTTTGCAGTGGCATTAATGAAACAGTTCCACGATTGATAACCATCACTTATATTAGAAACTTCATTATCTAACGCCACATACCTTACAGCCACACCGCTGCGTTTTAATTTGTCCACCACCTTAAACGCATAATCCGCATACTCCTTTGGATCCGGTGCTTGATATTGACCCCATCTCGATGGAGGACCCAAGCATTCTCCTTTGTCTGGATTCAGCTTTCTTATTTCGCCCCAGGGCATAAATGTATCAAAGTAGGGAATTATCGAGATATTGTAATCCCTGGCAAGTTTAATCACATGCTCTACATCAATGGTTTCTTCATTACTCCAGTTCCATTTGTCATTTTCTGGCTCTACATACCCCCATTTAAATTCTATCATAAAGTCTTTTATCCCAAAATTATAGGCCACACGAAATGCCCTATCAAGTTCTTCATTGGAATAGAGCCCCCTGCCCAGCCAGATTCCATAGACAAATCCGTTGCTGGCAGACACTCGAGAAATATCTGGAAGGAGATTGCTATCACCTACATCCTCCATAGCAAGATTATTGGAGGATCCATTACCACCCTCATTATCCCTGACAGCCTGTAATTCCGGGGCAGATCTATTCTGTAGTACTCCATCTTTTTCAGGTTTAACGATGATCTTTATGGCTTCCCGTTCATCTGTATGGGGGATGAACCGTGTTATTATTCTTATATCTTTGCCTTTTATTATCTCAGGAGGCTCTGCTTTGTTTTCCTGTAATATTTTTGTTTCATTCGTTATCCGAATGATCCATTCTTCATTTGAATCACATTTGATTGTCAATGGCTTTAAACCTGTAATCTCTCCGATAATCGGGCCTTGCCTTCTTTGGTCAATCGATTCTCCCCCTCTTTTTCTTAAAAATCTTCTTCCCATTCGTTTTGGGCTTTTTATAGGAGCATCTATCTTTTTTATTACTTTAATCAATCTCGCATGAAATGAATCTTCAAAAAAATTCCCCATAACGAGGAGTCTTTCTCCTATTTTTAATTCACCCTTTGAAATATAAGACTCTTTTATGTAGGATGTTTTTTTGGAGAGATTCACTTTTTCAAAATGGCTGCGGCGTGTTTTTACAACTACCATAGTTCCATCAATTGCATGTACCTTACCCCGTATAGTCTGTGAAATGGAAACGACTCCTTTTTGTCTCAGCCTCCCTCCATTGCCCTGTTCTTGGGAATAGAGAATGCTGGGATGAAATAGCAGGAGCATACTAATGACTGTCAATAAGTGTATTGTTTTTTGAAGGGGGATAAGAATACTTTTCACTTTCTCACCAAGAGAAGCACCTTAAAAAAACCTATCTATCTCTTCTCAAAAAGATATTTTTACATTTCTCGAAAGGGATTATAAGAGAACGATACCCATAGTATATTGAACCATAATAATCTGCCTTGTTCAAAACCGTACCGACACTTTTAATCTCTGCCTTTTCCATCTCTTCTTTTATAGTTTCTAGCATGGGAAAGGGAACCTTTCCCGATTCAATTACGTATAATACACAGTCTACAAACCTTCCTATAACAATGGCGTCATTCACTGTCATAATTGGAGGCGTATCGATAATAATCATATCGTAGATCTTTTCAAGCTTCAAAATGGTATTCCGTAACCGTTTTGACTCGATTAAACTGCTGGGATCAGAGGGAACAAGACCGGCTGTCAATAAATCCAGCTTTTCAGTATCAGTATGAACTATCACCTCTTCCAATTGCATTCCTTTGGCAACTCCATCTATAATCCCAGTGGAGTGAGAGAGATCGAAAAATCTATGGAGCGACGGCCTTCTTAAATTCAGGTCTATGAGGATGACTTTCTTATCAGTTTTACTCATAATTATAGAAATATTTGAAGCCAGGGTGCTCTTTCCTTCATTTTCAATAGAGCTGGTTATTGCAATGGTCTTTATTGATTTATCAGCAAATGTATATTGTATATTGTTCCTAATTGTTCGAAAGGCCTCAACAATGTTCGATTTAGGATCAGCTTTTAAGATTGTGCCCATATTCATAAGATAATTTGTCCTTGGGATTATTCCAAGGATTGGAAAGAATTTAATGTTTTTTATATCTTCAGATGATTTAATGGTATTATCTATATACTCTACAAAAAAGGCGACTGCCAGCCCCCAGAAAAATCCAAGGAAGATCCCAAGAAGAAAGTTCAGCGCTTTTTTCGGAAAGTGAGGCCTATAAGAGATCTCAGCAGGCTCAACAAGACATATATTCGATATTGCCATTGACTCTGCAATACCGACATGAGTTAAATATTCCAATAGAGATTGATATGTCGCTTCATTTACTGAAAGAGACAATTTAAACTTTGAACTTTCAAGATACCTTTGAGGCATCCTGAGTAATTCATCCTGATATTTCTTTATATATTCTTTAATCAGTCGGCTTTTGGCTAAGGTAACCTCTTTGTTGATGTAGTCTTCAACCAAACGAAAAGAGAGGTCGTCATATACGGGGTCTACTGAAAACCTCTCGGAGTTAAAAACAAGCCTTGTCTCATCCTGTATAAGATCTCTGACAGCCTCTACCATCTTTTCCAATTGTATATAATCAGGATGTTCTTTTTTTATTTCAACACTCCTTTGGGCAATATCGACTAAAAGGCTGTTGAGTCTTGTTTTTAAAGATGCTACTTGATCACTCTGAGTAAAATCATACGACTCTTTTCGAAACATATTTAACTCATTGATTTTCTCCCTAGTCTTGGCCATCTCTCTTTCTAATCCGAGAATAGTCCTTTCATTCTCTTCATAACTTCCTTCCAGAGTGACTATCTTATTGATAAGGTTCTGAGTCTCTTGATCCAAGTCGATGATTTCATTCTTAACTTTAAAATCCTTAACATCATTTAATGACTTATAGTATTCATCTTTAACCTTTTGTATCTGCTTTCCGATAGACATCCTGACGTCCCTGTATTTCTTTCTGGTTTGTTCTATCCTGTCTTTGATGTAAAGCTCAGCGAGTTTATTAGACATGTCGGCTGCCTGACTAGGATTGGTGGACGTTGATTCTATTTCTAGAATGTCCGCATCTTCATATTGCTCGACACATATGGTAGGCCGAGAAAGTATCTTGTTTATTATGCTCGATTTAAGAAGCTTATCAGGATTCAGTGGCTTTCCGTGGCTGTCCTCTAAGGACAAATCAGATATTAACTTCTTTATAAGCGGTCTGATAGTTGCGAGAGCTATATCCGTTTCGTGCTCATCACTGTTGTCCACAAATGCTATCCCCATATTTTGCACCCCTAATTTTGACATAATGGATGAAAGGGAATCGGATGTTTCAATATGTATCTTTGCTTTTGCTTTATATGTAGGGTTTATAATATATGTACATATTGCTACAGATGCAAAAAAAACAATAAATGAAATAAAGGCAATCCATTTTCTTCGAAGCAATATTTCCCATAACTTTAAAAATTCCATTTACAGTTCCTCTATTCAGCAGTGAGTTAGTAAACAGTTTTCCATTCTTCCTTATGCCATGGTAAAGATGATTTTCTTATAAATCGACACGAATCATGTCATTACTCGAAAACAACTTCAAGTTGTACGTTTGGATCGACATATTCACATTCAAACCAATCGGATTATGGCAAAGACTCAAAAAGGATTGAGTGTATAAGCAGATACAGATATTAATGGAAGAGTTGGAGGATTTATAAAAAATCATGGTGCAACGATAATCTCTTTATCTTCTTCCTCTCCACGAAGTACATCCCTTGCATCAGGATAAAGAACAATACCCCTTTCGAGGGAAACAAAGGGGCTGATGATAGTATTAAATCGACTCATGAATCTTTCTATATTTGCTATGAAACTGGGGGTTACATAAATGATGTCCCCACTTTTCAAATAAACGTTTTGAGCAAGCTTTCCTTTTTTGAGCATATCTTGAATATTTAAGGCTGCCACAGTAGGCACACCATCTTTGTTTCTTACAAGAAGGATCTTTTTTCTGTTCGCATCTGATGTAAAGCCTCCTGCTTTTGATATGGCTTCCCAGGCAAACAGGTTTTGGTCTATCGTATATGTCCCAGGAGACCTTACCTCACCAAAGACATGTACTTTTTGGCTCTTTAGGGCCAGTACATTAATATCAACCTGAGGGTTAACGAAATATTTTAACAATTGCGTTGTCATATTTTCCCTTAATTGGGCTATCGTTAAACCGGATGCCTTGATTTTTCCAACGAGAGGGAGGTAAATGTTCCCGGATGGATCGATTTGTACATCCTTGCTTAAATCATCATTCCTCCAAACATTGATTGTAATCTCATCTCCTGGCCCCAGAATAAAGGTGGGGAGGTGGAAGCTTTCCTCTTTATTCACGAAGATATCATTCTCTCCTGTAGGGCCCTTGATGATTCTATTCCCAGAGCAAGATACGATTAATAATAATGATAATAAATAAATAATATTTCTATATTTCATCTCTTACTCCTAATAATCAGGGAATTGCGATTTTGAATAATGGAATCTATCGACCTTACTTTACAAAACACTCCAATAAAAAAAGATATATCAATTATTGAATTATATCTAAATGGTGTCCATCCAGAAATGAGTGATATTGTTCAAGGTCCAGGAAGACGAAGATTTTAACCGCGAAAATACTGGGATATATTGACGTATTTCCAGGATTAAAATCTGAGTCTGACACAGAGATTGGACAGGCTATTTACTAAAAGGGTATATTCATATCATAATTCCTGCATAGAATAAAGAAAAATATCAATTTCATATTTTTATGTAACATTATAGTTTTACACGACTTTGTTATATTGTTTTTTTATAAAATAGAGGCATTACGGTTTTGAAGAGTCCTTTGTCTCTCTTCCTTCAACAATCAGTAAGATGAAATAAAAGGCAACAGCGGCCACAACAATGCCTAATGTATGGCTAAACAAAATAGCTAAGTCTTTTGAAGGCAACATTTTATAGTGGGGACCGGGTATTTTAACATTCTCAATAACATTGTCCTTATCACCCTTATTCAGAAGGCTATCATTAAAATCCTGGATCGACATATCCTTATTATAGTACTGATTATACATCTTTCCCCTTATTTCATCATCCGGCAAATCATCATATTCTGGGAACAATAACAGAAACGAATATATATCCATTACCTTTGCCGAATCTTCTATGTATTTTCTGAAAGCCTCTTTTATCTTTTGAGGCTGACTCGCTACACCTTCTTTGATTGCGATCTCTCGTAAGAAGAAGTTATTTGCTACACCCGTCCGAACTTCCAGAGGCTGTTCGTGAAATGTTTTTTCCAGAAGTATACCTTCACGCCATTCTTTGGCTTGTTCGTATAGGTAGGATTTCCATGTTGTTTCCACAAATTGTGTATATTTCATTTTCACACCATTCATATATATACAGTTCGGGGCAGTAAATAATCGCAGGGAAATGAGTAAACCTGCAATAAGGACGATGAGTATACGAAACCACATAGAGATGTTCTTTACCATTTATTCCCTTTTCTCATACTACAGCTACGCTTTCGGACAATCTAGCTAAGTATCTGTTTGAAAAGTCTTTTTCTGCACTCCTATTGACAAAAAACTCAATATATATTTAGAATAACGAATTAAAGTGGGTAATATCAGCAAAACAATATTCTACTTTCTGCCATCTATGTTCGTTTCTTTTATCTATCTTATTGGTAACTTATTGAAATGTCAATCGACTTATTTTTCTGTAATCAAGATCGTAAAGAGGTATGCCCCGGCGTACATTGGGATGGGTTGCTTGAAGGGAGAAAACTTGAGGAGAATACAACGCAGAGTGAAAAGGCTCCTTTACAGATGGAAACTAACTTGTGCATGGAAAAGGGAAGGTCTCCTAGATTTAGCGAAGTTACATTAGCATGTTGTCTTCTTTCATAATTGGTGAAGCCTTTTGATTCGGCCGGGTATATCCCATTTTATCATTAGGTTTCGTGCACTTTCCGGTACTAGATGTTCCCATTCTCTGTTTGTAGCAATCCTTTTGCGTACATCATTGCCACTTATTCCTTTTTCATTGAGTGGTCTTTCCCAAAGCACCTCTGTTGAAAGCCCCATATTGTGAAACTGCTTGAGTTTCTGTCTTCCCCATTCATCATAGATTGTCAGGAAAAAGGTGGCATCCAATGGGACATAGTATTTAAAAAGCTCAGGTAGATTAATAGGAAAGGGAACAACAGAGAAGTCCGAGGGGGATAGCCCTGCATCTATGAGAACTCTTCGAATCGTGGTATAGCGTTCGAAATAGGTCAAAGGGTTGGCTATTGGGTTACTTCGTTGAAGGTCTGTAGGGTTATCAGTGGTAAGCACAGGGTCTGGATTCGTGATACCAATAACCATATGCTGACAGCGCTGCTTTCCTGCCAATAGATATTTAAGGTGATCATTGTGCAGGACCTGGAATCGGCCATGTATCACTCCAGTCTTTATCATAGGGTATTCCTCTGCAATACAGATCATATTTTATTCAAAATAAAAAAGCAAATATCGCCTTTTGAACAGTCAACGGTTGTCCGAGCTATTGTGCTCTTATATATGATCTGAAAGCTCGAACCAATCGGTATATCACTACAGTATTGGGATGGATAACAAGATAACCAAGGGCAAGTACTGGCATGAAAGGCCAGATCAGGCTACCCAACGCACACAGAATCATAACCGATGATCTCGTTCCCTTACTGGCCAAAGTCGGTTTGCCTATGTCAATACCCAAGCTCTCAGCCCTGGCGCTGGAATAGCTGATGAGATTGCTGCCCGAAATAGCCAGGAATCCAAAGATCAGAAGGAGCCAAAGTGAAATAGGGACAGGCAAGCGGATCAGATAGATAAGCATTCCGATCACCATTGCACCATCTGGATATCGATCCAATACAGAGTCCAAAAAAGCACCGGCTGTACTCTGCCTTTTTGTAAGACGGGCAAACTGACCGTCTACTCCATCCAAGATCTGAGATGAAGCACCAACAATACCTGCCAGCCAGGCCCATCCCAATGCGAAGAGTATACCAGCGATTACCCCCAAGCTAGTAGATCCAATCGTAATCATCCAGGGCCTCAGCCAGGGAATATCAACCAGCATAGGAGTTATACGTGCAGACAGATGTATCTTGATCCACTTCAGCACAAACCGGTCACTTGGCTTGGTCTTCCAGGAATCCGGCAGAGTATTCATATCTCAGGATTTTCTTATATATCTGGGCTTCTTTTTTTCTTTAATGTCTATTGACTTCACTCAGCAAAGGCGGACACTATAACGTGTGCAACTTATCTGAGCAGTGTAGTGAGCGCCAAGATTTCTTTTTCGTAAATGACCAGAAGCATACATGCAAGAAACATGCTTGCAAAATAAAACTTTATGAATTAATAAACAGCGTCTTTCAATGAACCTCAGATCTTCTATTAGATGCTATCAACCTCTATTTTTTCTGTCAATCAATTTTTGAGAGAGGCTTCAAAATTGAAGAAGTAAATATATATACTAAGAATCACTTTATCCTGTTACCCTTTTAGAAGAAGACAGAATGCTGGCCCTTGATTTAGCCTTGACAGATTATAAGAAAATGTGTTAATCAAAACGTAAGCCTATAATAGATAAGCCGTACGATTTTAGCTTTTAAAAAGAGTCGCAAAAAGTGGCAGTCAAATTTTAATCCGTGTAAAACTGATATCTTTCTCCCTTCTCTTTCTTAACTTAGGAGTATACACTCAGACAACTGCACGCATTTAAATTTGACTGTGGTCGAAGCTTGCTGACAGCTAAAATTATACAGTACAATAGATGTATAAGATGGGTTAGAAATGAACACCTATGAAAAGATCGGATTTATTGGATCGGGCAATATGGCTGAGGCCATTGTTAAAGGAGCAATACATGCAGGGCTGTTTTCTCCGAAGAGTATCATGTCATCAGATATACAAGAACACAGAAGGCGTCTGTTCAGTGATTCTTATGGCATAAAAACAGTCCCTGATAATTGTGAGCTTGTATCTTCAGTGGATATTGTCGTTTTGGCAGTAAAGCCGCAAAGCTTTAAGGCGATATTAAAAGAGATTGCTCAAGGAGTTGATAAATCGAAGCTCATAATATCTATTGCAGCAGGTGTACCCCTTGCAAATATTGAAAAAGGACTCAATGGAAAAAGCCGTGTTATCAGGGTGATGCCGAATACCCCAGCATTGATTGGAGAAGGGGCTGCTGCAGTCTCTCCCGGATCCAATGCAACGAAAGACGACCTGAATATTACAAGGAATATATTCGATGTATTAGGGAAAACAGTAGTAATTGATGAAAAACATATGGATGCTGTAACCGGGCTCAGTGGAAGTGGACCGGCCTATGTCTTCTTATTTATTGATGCCCTCATCGATGCAGGAGTCAATATAGGTCTGGACAGAGATACCGCTCGAACTCTCGCTGTTCAGACAGTCTTAGGCGCAACGAAGATGCTCCTTGAAACAGGTGAGCATCCAGCTGTATTGAAAGACAGGGTTACCTCCCCGGGGGGGACGACAATTGCGGGTTTGCGTGTTATGGAGGCAGGCAATATTCGGGCAGTTATCCTGGATGCGATTGAAGCGGCAACAAAAAGGTCAAGGGAATTAGCAAGAGAAGTGTAAACAATCAAAACAAGGAACCATAACCGACGATGTTCTTGAAGCTCTTTTTAGCGTTTACAATAATCCCTTTTGTGGAACTCTACCTCCTGATTAAGATAGGGGGATATCTCGGGGCATTTACTACGATCCTGGTCGTGCTTTTAACGGGATTTTTAGGCGCTTACCTGGCTAAACTTCAGGGCATAAAGACAATGACCAGAATAAGGAGCATTTTAAACCAAGGAGGATTACCTGCACAAGAGATGATCGATGCAATGCTTATCTTTATTGCAGGAGCTGTCTTACTTACCCCAGGTTTCCTGACAGACATCGCAGGAATTATCATCCTGATACCCACAACAAGGCTCTATATTAAACGCTGGCTGAGATACAAGTTTGGTCAATGGATCAAACAAAATCGGATCGTTCCTTATTAAAGGAGCTGCTCCACAGATAAAATTCCTTTGAGCGACATATAAAAATAAGGGATAGGAATGAAACTCATACTGGCTTCTTCTTCTCCAAGGAGGAGATATTTAATGAAGCAGCTTGGACTTCGGTTTGAGGTAATCCCAAGCCAAGCAAAAGAATGTATCAGAAAAGGGGAAAATCCGATTGCACACGTTTTGCGTTTAGCCGAGGAGAAGGCCTTAGATGTTGGAAATAAGACAAAAGACTCGTGGATAATTGCAGCGGATACAATTGTTATAGTAGGTGGTGAGATTCTGGGAAAACCTGTCCATGAACAAAGAGCCTGTCAAATGCTGATGAAGCTCAGTGGTAAAGAGCATCGAGTAATAACGGGTTTTTGTATCTTCAATGCCAATACAAGGAAATCTATTACAGAATATGTAGAGACTCGCGTTACGATTAAGGACCTTTCGAATGAAGATATCAGGGGGTATATCCGAACCAAAGAACCCTTTGATAAGGCGGGAGCTTACGCAATTCAAGGGATTGGAGCTTTTATGGTCAAAGAGATAAAAGGATCGTATACCAATGTGGTTGGCCTGCCCATTTGTGAGCTGATAGAGGCTTTAAGCCGAGTAGGTGCGGTAAAACTCTTTGAGCCCCCTCACCTTCAACAGAATTGAGCATTTCTCAATAGGCTAAAGCCATACGATAGAAGAGCATTTTTTGAATTGAAGTAACAGTTTAGCGCTATGAAATAGAAAGTTATCATCAAGCAAGAAGCGATGGGCAAATTTTAATGCGTGTGTTATCTGAGCGTCAAAGTGAGTTAAGAAAGAACAGGGGGATAAGCTCACATTTAATGTCTGAAATAGTTATTAATGGATCTACTGAATTGAATGGTGATATACTGTTCTTTCTTTACGCTCACTTGGATGGGAGTTTACACGGATTAAAATTTAATTTCGTTGAAGCGTCTCTTTTCAAAAAGCTAAACTGTTACGAATTGAAAATATAATGGCTATTGAGTAAACTCAGCAAAGGCGACCAAATTATAACCCGTGCAAAACTCGTATCTTGCCTTTTCTCCTTTCTTAACGCTCACAACAGTACTTGAAGAAGCTGCACGCATTACCATGTAACCGCCTTTCCTGTGGCCTGTTTTTTATAGAGGAAAGTCAATATTCATTAAAAAATTTCTTGGATTACAAACACTTTACACATGGGGAAAGATTGGAACACAGCGTCATTGATAACTTACTGCGGGTAAGAGAAAGGATCGAGAAAGCCGCGATTAAATCCGGTAGAAGCCCTGATGATATTACGCTTGTGGCTGTCTCGAAGATGGTTAGGGTTGAAAAGATCAAAAAGGCTATATCTGCAGGTGTAACCATCCTAGGTGAAAACTATCTTCAGGAGGCAAAAACAAAGATAGAAGAGATAGGAGAAAGCGTTCAATGGCACATGATAGGTCATCTCCAGACCAATAAGGTAAAACAGGCAATCGCACTCTTCGATCTCATACAATCAGTAGACAGGTTACACCTGGCACAAGAGATTCATAAGAAGGCAAAAAAGTTGGACAAGGTTATCCGTATACTGGTTCAGGTAAACATCTCTGAAGAAGATTCAAAATCCGGTATTGAAAGCAAAAATGCCGTTTCCCTCATATCGGAGATTAGCAAGTTGGAAAATATACGTATCGAAGGCCTTATGACAATCCCCCCCTATCTGCTCGATCCACAAAGAGTCCGGCCGTACTTTAGGTCATTGAGAAAACTCAGTGAGGAGATTGTGAGAAGAGGGGTTGAGAATACCTCCATAAAGGAGTTATCCATGGGGATGTCAAATGACTTTGATGTAGCTATTGAGGAAGGCGCCACTATCGTTAGGGTAGGAACAGCCATATTCGGAGAGAGAGGTTGATGACCGATTTTTGAGTTGAGTAAGGACGTATTATGAAAGTGCGGGTAGCAAAAGACGAAAAGCAGGAGGATAAAACCTTTCCGGATGTTGAGATTGTCCTTTCTATCAGGCATTCACTTTCGCAACAGTCAATGGAGAAGTTTTATTATAATGTCTTTGTATCAGAAACAGAAGATGGGATAAACTGGCGAACCGCAATAGGAATGGTTGAAATCTCTTTGGAAAATGTCATAGAAGGCGATCCAAGCATTATACAATTGGATCTATCTCAAAATGTTTATCTACTAAACTGTAGAGAAAAGAGAAAATTGGAAGACGATATATTTATCCTCAAAGATAAAAACGGCAGGATACACCTGTTGACCAGAGTAATACGAGGGAGGACCAGGCTGATCTTAAAGAATATACAACGAAATTTAATGCAAAAGATCCGTCTTGATATCTTTTGATTGGCGCTCCGCATAGCGGGGCAATAGATAGTTTTACTTAAAATCTGACCGTCGTTGAAATCTGCTGTAAGCTTCCTATTTCGTAACACCAAAGATGATAGAGAAAATAAAAAGAATATCCTTAAAGAGGTCAAGCTATGCCAAATGAGCTACATGTCAATATACTAAAGCAAGGACCGGATCCATGGAACACGTGGAGAAGGGAAAACCCAGAGATAAAACCAGATCTTTGCGGATTAGACCTTGCCAATCAAGAGCTTTGCAGGATAGATCTAAAAGATGCATTCCTCATAGAGGTGAATCTTTGTGGAGCAGACTTGCGCGGTGCAAACCTCAATAAAGCCAACCTAATAGATGCGAATCTGACTGGGACAAACCTAAAAGAAGCCAACCTCATAGAGACGAACTTTTACAGGGCCAACCTCAGCGAGGCAGACCTGACCGGCGCAAACTCAAGGGGCGCGAATTTTATAGAGGCAAACCTGAACGGTGCAAACCTGAGTATGACTGACCTCAGTAGATCGATTTTAATGAAGACCCTCCTCATTAAAGCGAACCTTTCGAATGCCAATCTTACAGATGCAAACTTATACAATGCAGACCTCAAAGATGCGAATTTAGAAGGTGCAGACCTCAACAGGACCAAGATCAGTGAAACCTATGAATAGGAATTGATATGTACGGAACCGGGCACTTCTTCGCAGTGTAAAGATGAGCCCTATAGGGATATGAGATGCAATACATTATTGAGGCAGAAGGTCTTACGAAGAGATTCGACAATTTCATTGCAGTAGATAAGATATACTTTCAAGTAAGAAAAGGCGAGTGTTTTGGGATACTGGGGCCAAACGGTGCAGGCAAAACCTCAACTATTCGTATGATCTATGGCTTTTCACCCTTAACAGGAGGTAAACTTAAGGTCTTTGGTCTCGATATAACCAAAGGATTTCGGACAATAAAATCTCGCGTAGGTGTCTGTCAGCAGGAGAACAATCTCGATCCAGATTTGAGCGTGCTTCAAAATCTCGAGGTTTATGGGCGTTATTTCGATATCGCTCATAAGAAAGCACACAGAAAAGCAAAAGAACTCCTAGAGTTTATGGCATTGGAACATCGTGAGGAAGACAAGATGAACGAACTCTCAGGAGGGATGATTCGTAGGCTCGTTTTCGCACGTGCACTCATAAATGATCCGGAGCTTTTGATTCTCGATGAACCTACAACCGGTCTTGACCCCCAATCACGACACCAGGTATGGGAACGAATGGAAGAGCTCAGGTCAAAGGGACTTTCTATATTACTAACCACCCATTATATGGATGAAGCTTCCCGTCTTTGTGATCGACTCATTATTATGGATCATGGTCGCATATTGGTTTTAGATAAACCCATTGAGCTTATTCGGAAACATATCGGGAGTACTGTCATTGAGGTCGAAGAACCCACCAATGAGTTGCGAAGATATTTGCAGTCCGAACGATTCGTTTATGAGGATATGGGACATCGTCTTATCATCTATTCTGAAGAAAGCAGTGACCTGTTTCAATATATCAGCAATACATACTGTAATGAGGGATGCATTTTACGAATGGCCACATTGGAAGATGTGTTCTTGAAGTTAACGGGCAGAGGCCTCAGAGAATGATGAGAAAAATTTCATCAAGAATCTCTAGAAGATACATTCGAGTTTGGCAGAGAAACCTTACTGTGTATCGTAAGACTTGGAAGATAAGCTTTCTTCCCCCCCTTCTTGAACCTCTCTTTTATATATTGGCCTTTGGTGTTGGACTCGGTGTACTGATTGGGAAGGTTGCGTATCACAACTCTGAGATACCTTATGTGCGATTTATTGCGCCGGCACTAATCGCTGTCAATATCATGTACAACGCCTTTTTTGAAAATACCTTTGCCTCTTTTGTTCGTATGTATTATCAAAAAACCTTCGATGCGATCTTGGCAACCCCCCTTACTTTAGAAGAGATTATAACCGGAGAAATCATATGGGGAGCTACCAAATCCGTGATTGCTTCACTTGTAATGGTAGCTGTTATCAGCTGTTTTGGTCTCATTACATACCCCCATGGGCTCCTTATCATCCCCTTAGCCCTATTGGGTGGCATAGCTTTTGGATCTATCGGAATGTTCTTCACAGGTATTGTGCCGAGGATTGAGATATTCAATTTGCCTATATTTCTGTTCATTACACCTATGTTCTTATTCAGTGGCACATTCTTTCCTATTGAAAATCTGCCGTTTTGGGCACAAAAACTTGCCATAGTGCTTCCTCTAACTCATCTGGTTACACTTACTCGGTCTTTTAGCTTTGGTGTTATGGGTTTTGACCTCTTATGGAATATCGGATATCTTTTAGTTTTTTCAATTTTGTTCTTTCCATTGGCCATATTTGTTATGCATCGCCGGTTGATCAAGTAATAAGAAAAGAATATGCAATGATTGACAGAATCTAAAGATGATTGAATTATCTGCGACTAAGGTGATCTTTGCTGTATCTTTTACACAATATGAAGATTTCGGGGCGATTTCATGACTCCGTGAAAAATATTCCACTATATCATGATGCGAGCGGGGCGATTGATGCATATTCTAACTTATTGGAATATAGGAAATATTTATTCGCAACTCGTATCAGGGAGGGGAGGTTTACAAACTGGTTCCAATCAGCGTATCATGAAATGTACACAAGACAGTCTCAACAAGCAGGACAAGGAGCCAAAATGAAAGTATTGGTTATAGGGGGGCATTGGACCCACAGGCCCGTTTGTACTCGACGGGTTGTTGAAACGAGGGTATAAAGTCGCCATCCTTCATCGCGGAACTCATGAGATAGACCTGCCCTCAGATATAGAACATTTGCACGGTGATCCCCATTTTATTGAAACCCTTAACGAGACCTTGGGGGCACGTACTTTTGGCATTGTCATAGTGATGTACGGGAGGTTGCGTTATATTGCAGAAGTGATGAGAGAAAGAACCGAAAGATTGATATGTGCAGGAGGTGCTGCCGTATACAGGAGGTGGCTTCATCCAAGGCAGAATCCAAATCCAGCTGATTCTTCTTTTCTCATTCCCGAAAATGCACCATTGGTGACTAGCCCTGAGCCAGACGGATTAGAAAGAGATGCCTTTTTCCGATTTTCCAACCTTCTGGCAAATACAGAACTGAATGTTATGGAACACCACCACTTGGGGTATTATAAAGCCTCAATATGCAGTTTTCCTATGATTTACGGGCCAAGGCAGCTTATTCCAGGCGAATGGAGTATAATCCGCCGTATACTCGACGGTAGGAAAAGGCTGATTGTCGCCGATGGTGGACTTATTATCGAATCGAGAGGATATTCGGAAAACATGGCACATGGGTTATTCTTGTGTGTAGATCATCCGGAAGAATCCGCCGGACAGGTATACAATGTAGCAGATGAAGATGCATTGAGTTTGAAAGACTGGATAGAGACCATATCAGAGGTAATGGATTATGAATTTGAATGGATATTCCCGCAAAACTTGCAACACCATCTGTACCTTACGGAATGGCAATCCGCCCTTTTGCAAAGAAGTCCGGGCAACTTCACCACAGAATACTGGATCTAAAAAAGATCAAGACTCAACTAGGATACAAAGATATATTCAAGGCAATATATGGCCCTAAAAAGACCGTTCAATATTACTTGGATAATCCGCCCGACCGAGGAGGGGAGACTGAACAGCGCTTGGGTGATCGGTTTGATTATGATGCTGAGGATAGATTGATCAGTGAATACGAGAAAAGCTTCGGCAAACTCTCCGACATATTTCCAGAGGATACATGGCGACATCCCTATCCCCATCCGGACAAGCCCAATGTAAAGCGAGATCAAAGAGGGAGATAGTGCTAGGGGGAAGGATTACGAATGAATTTAGAAAACAGAATCGTATTTAGCGATACGTATACTGAATTTTATTAAAAGGAGTCGGTATGAGAATGAATAAGGAACTCGATGTCTTTCTTCAACCAAGAAGTGTTGCTGTCATAGGTGCTACAGAGAGGCCAGGGGCATGGGGATCGCTAATAATGAATAGCTTACAGTCCATTCAATATTCAGGAAAGGTCTATCCAGTAAATCGTCGTGTACAATCTGTATATGGTATCCGAGCCTTCCCCAATATAAGGAAAATTCCATCCCCTGTAGATCTGGCTGTAATAGCCATACCTGAAGATTCGATTGAGGAATGTATCCAGGACTGCGGGGAGAAGGGTATACGGGGTATCACTATAATAACAGCAGGTTTTGGTGAGGCAGTGGAAGGGGGACGAGACAGAGAGGAGACTTTAGCAGAGACTGCCCGTTCGTATGGGATGCGGATCCTCGGCCCCAATGTAAGTGGCACTTTTAACCTCCATTCGGGTTTCAATGCCTCAGGTTCATCTACTGAACACCTCTTCCCAACTCAACTTGCAGCTGTATGTCAGGGTGGGTACGCCTTTTACGACCTCTTGTCTTCGGGATATGCTCGAAAAATGGGGGTGGGCAAGTTCATACATACCGGAAACGAGTGTGACCTCCAGGTAACGGACTTTCTGAATCACTTCGGAGCAGACCCACAGGTGAGTGGTGTTGTAATGTACCTTGAAACCGTTCGTAATGGGAAGCATTTTATGGAAGTTGCACGTCGTGTGGCCAAGAAAAAACCGATTGTTATTCACAAGGCAGGGAAGACAATCGGAGGTGTTCGGGCAGCGTATAGTCATACTGGAGCTATAGCAAGTCAAGGTGGGATATATGAGGGTGCATTTCATCAGGCAAATTTGGTACTTTCACCAACCATGGAGCTTCTCCTGCCTTTGGCTCATTCTCTACTTGAAAGCCCGTCTATAAGGGGAAATTGTGTGGCTATAATCACTATGGGCGGTTCCTGGGGTGTACCCCTCACAGACTGCCTGGAAGAGTTTGGCTTAAGGGTCCCGGAATTGAGCCTCACTCTTCAGAAAAAACTGAGGGATATCGGGATGCCAATACGGGCATCCACAAAAAATCCGGTTGATATTGGTGCTGCCGGGATAGGCTCCTTTACCCCTGAGATGTTATCAGAGATTGGTCGAACAATTCTGCGTTCAAAGGAGATAGATGCCTTGATACTCCATGGCCTAGGAAGACCCGGAATTCATAAGGATGATTCTTCATCGCAATGGAAGTTCTTTACAGATTTTGAAAAAGAGATGATAAAGAAGGTGAGTGATCTCCAAAAGGAGATTGATAAACCCGTGATGATAGGGAGTCTTTTTTCGCCCTGGGAGAGTCAGGCTGTTCATGATCTCAATAGAGAAGGATTGAGGATATACAACCGCCTCGATGAGATCGCACAGATACTCTCTTTGAAACATGGATACTGGAGAAGAAGCCATTGATTTGGTTTAAAAGTCAAAAAATAAAATGAAACAATCTAGGAGTTATATTGGGATTACTCCTCGTCCTGTATTACAGGCAGGGCTTGCTTAAACCATAGCCAGTTTTCATCCATAGATAAGTCTTTTTCTCTTGAGCTTCTTTGTTCTTAGGTTTCAGCCCGCAACGTACCACAATATACGCCTTGGCGTAAACTCCGATGTAGCCTTGCTCAAAAAAAATTCCTTATTTATGAATCGGAAACTCTCAAGAGCCCTTTCCCCAAAAATCCTATTTACGGATGTACATTCATTTAAAGAAGGAGGTAAGAAATGGAAAATGTGGTAATAGTAGATTATCTGCGGAGCCCGTTCTCAAGATCGAGACCGGCGCAACCGGAGAAGGACGTGTACGACAAGGTGTATTCTGCGGATCTGGCAGGAATGCTTGTAACAAAGTTGATTGAGCGAACAAAGATCAATCCAGCTGATATTAATGATGTTGTCACAGGATGCACCATGCAGGCTGGAGAGCAGATGCTCCTTGGTGGAAGAATAATAAATATGCTCGCTGATTTACCTATTACTGTGCCTGCACAAGCCATAGACCGCGTTTGCTGCTCTGGCATGTCTGCCATCCACCGGAGTGCCATGGAGATTGAACTCGGGTATTCGGATGTCTGTATTGCCTGTGGTATGGAGCACATGACCCACCTCGGTATGGATTTACAGTACAATCCTCATGCAGGGGCAACCCCAACTCTGATGCAACCCGAGTATGCAAAAAAGTATGATCTCATGGTCACCATGAACATGGGGCTCACTGCAGAGAAGCTCTTTGAGGAGGCCAAAGAGGAATTTGGGATAACTAAAGAGGACTTGGACAGGTGGGGTGTCAGGTCGCATAACCTCACAGAGAAGGCCGTAGACGAGGGCTATTTCAAGGATGAGTTGACGTCAGTAGAGGCAATCATGTCCGATGGCAGCAAGAAGATAATCGATGCAGACCTGTCGCTGAGAAGAGGCGCAAATTTAGAAGACACTGCAGCTCTCAAACCTGCCTTCAAACCCGATGGCGTCATTACTGCGGGTAACTCATCTCCCCTCAATGCCGGAGCCACAGCAATGATATTGATGTCGAAGAAGAAAGCTGCGGAATATGGTCTCAAACCTATGGCGAGGATCGTATCCATGGGGTGGGCTGGCGTCGAGCCCAGTGTCATGGGCAAGGGGCCTGTTCCTGCAACTGAGGTTGCGCTAAGACACGCAGGCTTGAAGGTCAGCGACATAGACTTTTGGGAGATAAACGAGGCATTCACTATAGTGGTTGTGTATGCCATAAAGAAACTGGGCATCGATCCCGA
This sequence comes from Thermodesulfobacteriota bacterium, assembly GCA_034189035.1. Taxonomy (GTDB): domain Bacteria; phylum Desulfobacterota; class UBA8473; order UBA8473; family UBA8473; genus JAUXFK01. The sequence continues at coordinate 2,062 of JAXHVA010000060.1, read as the reverse complement.
CAAGGTTAATGTAAAGGGCGGAGCAACTGCAATTGGGCATCCATTGGCTGCCTCCGGAATCAGACTCACCGGTACACTGGCCCGAATCCTGGAGATGAACAATGCCAGGTATGGGTGTGCGACTCTCTGTGGTGGTGGAGGACAGGGAACAACAACAATCATTGAGAGGATATAGTTCAGACACAAGGGGCTCACTGTGCAGGGGGTCTTCTTGATATGGATACTAAATAGGCTGTTGGGTCTAAACGGGCTGTTGCCCAAATGGAAATTCCAATCATTCTTATACGAAGCTTTTTGATGATCGCTCAAAAGAATTTCCGTTTAGGCAACAGCCCGTTTAGAGTGGGGAACTTCTGCCCCATTCATCCCCAATTTTCCACGGCCAATTGGGCCATATCTTCCCTTGCTATTAATCTTTCAGGCACTTCTTGCACCACCGTCCTTTATTCCAAAGCATGAAGAACAAAGCAAGTCAAAGTGTCCTAAGTACATTAGAGGGAAACACAAATATTGTTGATTGGTAACAGTTTAGCTTTCTGAAAAGAGACGCTTCAGTAACCGAAAAGGTTATGGATACAGACGTTCTATGGATAACCCTCCGCTTTGCTCCGAGTTACCAACAGAACTTGGGCAAACTTCATGCTTCAGGTTGCCCACAGTCTCCACAACCCCTATTATTTACTCAATATACTAGAAAGGGAAGGTATTTCTTTGCTATGAAAAGTGGAAACTAAAAATCAGATTAGGTGGAAACTTTCAGCGGAATACACACTCCTACTAATATTCAAGAGAGGGAGGAATTTTCAGTAATCACAGAGGGTCAGTTTTCGATTTTCATTACGAGCTCAAGCTTAAAATACAAATAGTCTTCGTAAAATGGAAATAACTTATGTCTGAGTTTTTGGATCAATCTTGCCGAGTTTTTTATCAAGCATATTTTATCTATTGTTCGTATTTGATCTAAAACGATTTGTCCTTTTTCTTTTTGAATCTGCATTTTATTAGATTGGGGTAGTCCTTTCCGGCCATGGCCATTGGGGCAATAATGACTACGCGAATATGTTGATTCATTTCATGAGGTGAAATTATCAAACAGGGCCAGGTATCCTGAATTTCAGAACCTATAAACCTATAGTTGGATCGAGATTTATTAAGTTATTGACAGAGCGTCTGAGCTCCACGAGACGTCTACTATCATTATGAAATTTGTCCAGGATCATAAGAGTCCATTTATATTTCATTATTTGCTGAAAGATCTCGATAGCTCTCACGGGAATAGCCTCCGGCAGTTACCAAAAAGTGCATAATTGACCATATAAGATTGAGGTGATTATCATTCTTCATAAGCAATGGAGATAGAGATTTTTCATTTCATAAGAAAGGAGTGCATAAATGAGTGAAACTAGGGTCGAACTCGAAACTGCCGAGGCTTACGGCTGCATATTCGTGAAAGGGAATATTTCAGAGTTAATACTGCGCAGTGCATGGCTTGCCGGCATTGCGTCAACCTTTGTAAGAAACTTGGGCCAAAAAATGTATTAGTTATTGTAGAAGGGGTAGCAAAACCGGTTCGACCAGAAAAATGCATCGGTGTTGGTGCTTCCATGCTTGCCTGCCCCGCGAAGTCGATTTTCCTGATGAGCAAGTATGATCCTTCATCGTCGCCTCAAGCTGTATAGATTTTATATCTCCATGTTTTAGATTCTCTCTTCTTGCTCGTCCCTCAATCAATAAATGCATTTGAGTACTTTTCCCTGAACTTCAAATGCAATCCCAAACGGCAGCATCCGCCGTTTGGAAGATCACAAAGCGACGTCATGAGCGGCGCGGGATACCAAGTTGGTCTGCATGGACTGGTTAGCATGCTTTTTTAAAGCTTACTTTTTCCTATTCTGGTTGACTGCCATGCCGATTTATGCCTTTCAGCCTGGAGTTCTTTCTAAATAAGGCCTGCTGAATAAGCGTTAATGAGTTGATATATTTATTTATATGTGTTAATAGGTTGGCCGAAAGTGCAAGCAATTTTGCATGTTTCTTCAAAAACCCTTGCACCAATCGGCGA
>JAXHVA010000006.1:0-96053 GCA_034189035.1 Thermodesulfobacteriota bacterium | reverse complement strand
CTGAGCAATACTCTGAGCTGCTCGTTCGAATTGCAGGGTACAGTGCTCATTTTGTAGAAATGAACAAGATGACACAGGATGCGATTATCGCACGTAATGTGCAGAAGTTTTAGCTCTATTTAACCAGATTTTTTGCAGGCTGGCTGGACTTTAGGTTCAGCCAGCCTCATTCGGGTTTTCATTTTGAAATGCTTCTTTTGTATTGACTGAGGAGCTGACTAAGGAGGAGGTGAAGATGGATATTGGATCGGTAAACCTTTCTATGGATATCGATGATATTTATGAAGGAAGAAGGCCGTCGTTACGTGCTGGTTGGGGGGCCGGAGATGTATTACGAGCCACTGCGCCATGGAAAAAATCTGAAAATTACAATCAAGGAATATCCGAATACTGGAGAAAGAATACTTCCTCTGAGGAGTCTGTAGAACTTGCTAATCTTTTAAGGTCATTGCGTAAGGTTGCCGGTCATATTGGAGAGAATATAGGTGAAATAGAATGGACAGGCATGTCAAGCCGATACAGGGATGTTATTTCTCTTGACCCAACATATGTAATGGGGAATTATCCTGTACCACACAGCAAAGTCGACTATTTAGTGGGTTGTGTAATACATGAAGCCTTTCACAGAAAGGAATGGAGCTACTTTGTCTGGGAAAAGATCGAAGAGTTATCCAAGGATGAGAAGATTCGAGAAAAGGTGATTATACACAAAATCGTTTATGCTGGGGAAGATATATATATAGACCATCTTCCGGAACAATCGATTTTAGGGAGCTATGTGAAGAAATCGAGGGCAGCAGTTGTTGGTAATGGGTTTAACGGATCAAAGATCGAAGGAATTACAGTAGATGAGTTGCTCTATCTCTGGTGGTTGAAGGCAATAGAACAAAGAGGAGTCGATCGTATAAAACCACAGTATAAAGAATCCCTCATGATACTAGACAGCATCCTTCCGGAATTGAAAGAGGTACCCCTCAAGAGCCGACACGTTACGGATCGCTGTGAGATGCGCGCTCATTTGTACTTTGATATCTGGAAAAAGATTAAGGGGCTGGTCAGCTCATGGAGCATAGAAGAGAAGGCCTTGCTATGGGTGCCAGAGACCAAAGGAAAGGTAAAAAAAAGAAGGACTAAAACTCCCATTAGTCTTTCCTTGATAGATAAAATTGAGGTCAATTTAGCAAGTGATTCCAGTGATATCACTTCTATCATACACTCAATAGTGGGTGAAGACAATGAAGATGTAATCCCCACTTCAATTTGGGATTTCAATATCCCAGCACATCCTGTAATAGACCATGTCATGGTTGCGCGTTTAAAGGCAATATTTCAGAACTATTCTGACAGAAAATGTCTTGTTAATCATGGTCTTACAAGTGGGAAGGTGGATAAAAGACGACTATATCGGGCTCCGATATCCGGTAAATGTTTCATGGATAAACAGTTCATCCCTGAGATGAGCTGGAATATAACCCTTCTCATGGATGCTTCAGGGTCTATGGGAGGATCAAAGTGGAGACTCGTAGAAAATACGGTTGCTAACATTCATAAGGCATTTATTGGTTTTAACAATCATTTAAATGCCTATGCGTACTTTGAACTGGACAACACATGTATGCTTTCAAAATTGATAAGCGGGAATACCCTCTTATCTGTTCCTCCAAACGGGCACACAGCCTCTGGGCAGGCAATTATAGCTACAACCTATTTGATGTCAAAAGATAAGGGACGTAGAATAATCATCCATGTGACGGATGGGGAATCGAATTGTGGGTGTAATGTCCAGTATGGTATCGATTACTGCAAGGCGCAGGATGTCGACCTAATCACCTTGGCTTGTGGGTATAAAGACCGTGATACCATGTCAAATCAATATGGAAAGTCCATCCAATTCCTTGACCATTTCAACCAATTACCAAATGCCATAGAGAGCTTGCTAAGATGGATCATGGTATATAAGAACAGAAAGAATAGTTACAGTTTTCAAACCGATCTCTCTTGTGTTCATTGAAGTCGAACCCTTATATTTTCTCTCCTTTTTCTGCTTTTCTGGTATAACTAAAAGAAGATAGTGTCCATCCATAATTAGGCAATTTTGTTCAGGGTTAAAAAAGACGAGGATTCAACCCTAGCAAATACATCAATATATTTCGAGAGTAATACCTGAGTCTGATACAGGGATTGGGCAAAATGACCATATATGGATGGACATCAGATGTGAAAAAATCCAATATGCATCTGTATTCAGATTTAATCTAACAGCGTAACTTTTTTAAAAGAACCGCAAGAAATAACGATCAGATTTTAATGCATTCAGTTTTCTAAGCGTCAAAGTGCGTGAAGAAAGAACAGGAGAAAACGCTAGCTTTATTTATATATAATTTGGCCGTTAATGAAGCTTGCCGACAGTTTTGCTTTCATAGTTCCTAAATAAACCCTTTTTTTAAAACCAAGGATATGATCGATAGTATAGCCTCTATCCCACTATTTGAAGGTCTTTCTAAAGAGCAGCAAAAGGATTTGGCAGATATTGCACTGAAAAAGAATTTCAAGCGTGGTAAGGATGTCTTCTTTGAGGGGGATGAAGGCGATGGCTTCTATGTTGTTATCTCAGGACAGGTAAAGATATTTAAGGTTTCCATTGAAGGTAAGGAGCAGATTCTTCATATTTTTGGCCCAGGAGAACCCTTTGGTGAAGTACCGGTCTTTGCCGGCGAAAGGTTTCCTGCCAATGCAAAGACCATAGAGGATAGCCGGCTGCTCTTCTTCCCACGGGATGCATTTGTTAAGTTGGTTAAAAGAAATCCCTCCCTCGCACTGAATATGTTAGCTGTTTTATCATGTCGACTCCGTAGATTTACTGGGCTCATAGAGAACCTCTCTTTAAAGGAAGTTCCTGGAAGACTTGCCGCGTATCTCCTTTATCTCTATAGTAATGAGGACAAAAAAGACACACTGGTTTTGAAGATCTCAAAAGGACAACTGGCGAGCATTTTGGGAACAATCCCAGAAACCCTTTCACGCATTCTGTCAAAGATGTCTAAAGAGAAACTCATCCGGTCAGACGGCTCACGTTCTCTTCAGATATTAGATATTGAAGGATTAGAAGAACTGGCTAGTGGACAAAGACGCCTTTCCTAATCTCCAATAGACAAACACCCTAGTTATTGGAGAATTCCCTGCACTTGAATATAAGTCAGAAAAACGAATTCTTTGCAAAGTTCCGCTTGGCGAGACTTTTTTCTCTTGACAAAAAGAGACCAAAAATACACTATTTGCAGTTTTGTAAGAATCAGCGATAAAGCACAATTCGATAATGCGCGTGGCCGTTTCTTAATCTTGTGATAGCCTCATTTATGTCATCAAAGCTGAATTTCTCGATTACTGGTTTAATGCCATGGAGACTAGCAAAATTAAGCATCTTGGCAATGGTTGAAGGGCTCCCGACCGGAGAGCCAGATATCGAACGTTGACTCGTTATGAGTGAAAACGCGTTGATATCGAGCGGATCTAAAATCGTACCGACAAAGTGTAAACGACCGCGGGAATTCAGTGTGTTGAGATAGAGATTCCAATCGAGTTTAACGTTAACTGTCGAAATAATCATGTCAAAGTGACCTGCTACTGCCTTGATATCCTTCTTATTGCATGTGTTCAGTGTATGGTGGGCACCCAGGCGGAGGACATCTTTCTTTTTGTCTTTTCTGGACGTAAATGCCGTGACTTCACACCCCCATGCATTGAGGAACTGCAACGCCATATGCCCCAGGCCTCCGATGCCGATCACCGCCACCTTATCTGTGGGTTTAACATTAAACTGAACCAGTGGATTAAAAACAGTAACCCCACCACAAAACAGAGGACCTGCAGATTCCACATCAATACCATCCGGGATGGGAACTACACTGTTAGCAGCTGCACGTACCTTTTCAGCAAAGCCACCATGATGTCCTATGATTGTTGCTTGTGAGTCAGCACACAGGTTATGATTGCCTGAGCGACAAAACGCACATTCGTTGCAATAACCTGAATGCCAGCCCAGACCCACTATTTGGCCGACCGTCAGCTGCTTGACTTTATCTCCAACTTTACAAATCTTCCCTACCACTTCGTGACCAGGAACAAGAGGATATTGGGCATTTTTCGTTATGTTATCGATGACACTCAGATCAGTATGGCAGATACCACAGGAAAGGATATTGATTTCTACCTCATCAGGCTTCAATTCCCCCGGATCATACTCATAGTGTTTTAGTTCACCCCCCGATTTAAATGCTGCAAAGGCTTTTATCATGTGTAGACTCCTTATAGTCAGGGCATTATGATTTTCGATGCGAAAAAGTTGAATACTAATCAGAGTTACATGTCTCGAAAAGGCTGGATTTACACAGAGGTCCTTTTCAGTGACACGATAATATATCGGCTTCCTTCGTAAGAATATTAAGATAATTCTAACATGTAACCCCAATCCAAAAAAAGGAGCAAGCAAGATGAGGCTCTGTACCAATCAATACGAATTCTTCTCCAGGAGAGACCTCCATACCCTAAAGATGTATGGAAAAAATGGGGAGATGTCCCCTAAATGGCCTACACCTCAGGTCATTTTTAATATGTGACCCGGTAAATTAAACTTCTCTAAAGAGTATCGAGAGAGACGTGCATGCGGGATGGTCTAGAGGCAAGAAAAACCTTGGCTACCCGATTAGCTGCCATGCTCAAGATTTCTTTTCGACTTAGTTATATTAAGAACACGGACATGGTATATTAAATTATTATTGAATTTGGCCGTGGCTTTTTGCAACTCTTTCAAATATCTCTACTATTAGAGAATATAAGAGAATTGCCAGTGTGTGTCAAGGCAAAAGAGTTCACAACAAGTGTGGTTCTTCAATTTTAGCTTTGGCTGGAGGGCTTAAAAGGGGTGTAAGGAGCTGTAAGATTGTTCACTCTTGGATAGAAAGAAGGAGAATTCAGCCTCAGGGGAGATTTTATACTCTAGTTGTTTCTATTCATAGTAAGGTTCAATTGGCAAAAATCCCTTGAAAATCGATTTATTGAGGGATGTTAAGCTTTTATGAAGAGATTTTAAGGTAGGATATTGCTATAGTTATTTTCGATAATTTTAAGGGAGACTATAGATATTTTCTATTTGCAATAGATTTAAAACTATGATTAATATTTATTTAATCCATTAAGAGTGAGCGTCCATCCATAAATGGTCCTTTTGGCCAATCTCTGTATCAGGCTCAGATTTTATCCTCTAAATATATCTATATATTCCAACGGTTAAAATTTTCGCCTTTATAGACTATGAAAAATATTGACTATTTTTGGCTGGACACTAGTGAAAAGGCATCTTGTTTAACCGATCAAGGGAGTATTTAATCTATGGAAAGTATGTTGAAATTCTTTGGCTCAAAAAAGGGTATATTCTCTGTAGGCCTTTTTATCGGAGTATTTGCAGCTCTACTGCAAAAATGCGGTAACCCTCCGAATATGGGGATATGTGTGGCCTGTTTTGAACGGGATATTGCCGGGGCCCTTGGATTACACAGGGCCGATGTTGTTCAGTATATAAGGCCGGAGATCATTGGTTTCGTACTCGGAGCTCTTATATCCTCACTTATCTTCAGAGAATTCAAAGCCAGAGCAGGCTCAGCTCCAATAGTGAGGTTTATGCTGGGTTTCTTTGCTATGATTGGTGCATTGGTCTTTCTGGGGTGTCCATGGAGGGCATTGCTTCGGCTATGTGGTGGAGATGGGAATGCTATCCTGGGTCTGGCAGGACTTTTTGTAGGTGTAGCAATAGGTGTATACTTTCTAAAGTCTGGTTACAATCTCGGTAGAAGCCAGAAGACATATCAATTTGTCGGGTGGATAATGCCAATTATCATGATCGGACTCTTAATTCTCGTGATCGCTGAACCAAGCTTGCCTTCTGGGGCGATTTTCATAAGTACGAAGGGGCCGGGGGCAATGCATGCGCCCCTTATAGTCTCATTGATTATTGGCTTGACAATAGGGGCCTTGGCTCAGAGAAGCAGGTTCTGTACAATGGGGGCAATCAGGGATATGATCTTAATACGAGACTTCTATTTGATGACCGGAATCTTGGGACTTCTAATAGGATCGTTTGGCATGAATATCCTACTCGGCCAGTTCAATCCTGGATTTGTAGGGCAGCCTGTTTCCCATAACAATCATGTGTGGAACTTCGCGGGAATGGTTTTGGCAGGGCTGACATTTGCTATGGCCGGGGGTTGTCCGGGTCGTCAATTATTTCTTTCAGGTGAAGGTGATGGTGATTCGGCTGTCTTTGTTATAGGGATGATTACAGGTGCAGCCTTTGCGCACAATTTTGCTATGGCCAGTTCTCCAAAAGGGGTAGGGTTATGGGGACCTGGCGCAGTAATCGTTGGGCTTGTCTTTTGCATTGTTCTTGGCTTTTACATGAGAGAAAAGATATAAAAGGAGGAAAGAAATGACGGAAAGGGTAGATGCCAGAGGGTTGTCTTGCCCATTACCAGTAATAAACGCTCAAAGGAAGATGAAAGAGATGGGAAGCGGAACATTTGAGGTAATCATTGACAGTGCCACTTCGAGAGATAATGTAACAAGAATGGCCACAAAAGAAGGGTGGGATGTAAAAACTAAAGAAGAGGGTGAAGATATCCTTATGATTCTCACAAAATAACCGGCAACGTATGAAAATCTCAAGATTCTTTTCAAAGAAATCCCAAAAGCATGGAAAAAGAGATTTCCGAGCTCTACTTGTCTATTCGAATACCAGTGAGGTGATCCGTGCAGAAAAGGTGCTGAAGAAAAATGGATACAAAATAAGGGTGGTAGGCCCTCCTCCCCATCTCCGGACAGGCTGTGACCTCGTCATTGAATTTCCTATTATAGAACAACTCGGTATAGAACACCTACTGAATGAACATGGCTTTTCTCCTCTCGAGATCGTGGCCATATCAGGTGACATTCTCGAGCCTGTTGAGTTGTGTCAAAAGAAAGACTTCAAGGACTATCTCATGATCAGGGCAGCGAATATGAAGTTGGTTATAGACAAAAGGACAGAAGAGATCGTAAATATTTCCGGCGGAGGCTGTCCGGATGTACCCTATCTCGCCGAGATGCTGATCGGAAAGAAACTCAAAGATGCACCCTCACCCAGAGACATCGGCCATACCATATGTGCCTATGCCTTGCATGTTGCATATGAAGAGATGTTAAAAGAGATGGATAGTTATGCTGCTATTGGCCGGAACAATACCGAATAAAGAACAGCCATTGATCCATGGAAGGGCCAGAATTGATAAAGGCAGGTTCTTTATTGATGATAAGTGCTTTCCTGTTTACAGGGGCACGTCTTCCATGATCGGAGCTGCAATTACGATATGCCGACATCAAGGGGTGGACGAACCGTACTGCGTCGTCGCCGGTGATATCGGCAGGGGACAGGGAAGCAGATTGATTTATAAGTTCCTTGCAGAAAATATGAAAGCTTTGAACCCCTCTGTTTGCTGTTTTCACTACATCATGCCGGATTTGGTATTACATAGGGAGCTTTATGATGTATTGAAAAATATACAAAGAAGACCCTTTCTCATTGCGGATGCAGGGTATATGTATATTGCCAAGATGAGCGGCCTTGCCGATTTTTACGACCTGTTCACTCCTGATGTTGGAGAGTTGGCCTTCTTAGCGGATAAAAGGTCTCCTCATCCTTTTTATACAAGAGGTTTTATATTTTACAGGCCGGAAGATATTGAAGATTTTATCTTCAAGGCATACACGGGGAAGAATGCCCCTCGTTTTTTATTGGTTAAGGGGGCTGTTGACTTTATATGCGAAGACGGGAAGATAGTAGACAGGATAGACAAACCGGATGTCGAGGCTCTGGAATGTATAGGAGGCACAGGTGATACGATAACAGGTATGGTAGCGGCATTGATTTTCTCGGGCTGCAAGCCGAAAGAGGCTTCTTATATTGCAGCCGTTGCAAACAGGATTGCAGGATCACTGGCGAATCCAACACCAGCGACACAGGTATTGGAGATCATCTGCTGTATCCCTGAAGCACTGAAAAGAATTTTAAAAGAAGATTTTAAAGGAAATCGAAAACCAGCGATTCTTTATGAGGGTGAAGAACAGGGATTGAGTTGCAAATTAAAGACCTGAGACCTTACCAACCTATAAAAGAAGGAAGTGAAAGATGAAAAACACAATCGATGCAAGAGGGCTTGCCTGTCCTCAGCCTGTGATTAATACCAAGAAGGCACTCGAAGAGATTGAAGAGGGTATTATCACTGTAATTGTTGATAATGTAACTTCCCGTGACAATGTTCGAAGGTTTGCAAAGAGCCAGGGTTGTACTGTCAAAATCGACGAAAAAGATGGAGAGTATCACCTTGATATAGCAAAGGGTTTTATATGTGATATTGAATCAAGTCCACAGAATGCAAAAGAAGATAGCAATATTATTATCTACATAAATTCTGATGCAATGGGTATTGGAGATGAGGAATTGAGCAGGACCCTTATGGACGCTTTTCTTAAAACCATGATTATTGCCGAACCCCAACCAAGTAAACTCGTTTTTGTAAATAGTGGTGTTAAACTCGCGATTGAAGGTTCAGATATGGTAGGATATATAAAAGAGATGGAAAAGAAGGGAGTCGAAGTCCTATTGTGTGGGACATGCCTTAACTTTTACGGGCTCAAGGAAAAGGTTCAGGTAGGAGCCGTGTCTAACATGTATGACATTATTGATTTACTCATGGAAGCGGATAGGGTAATAAGTCCCTAAGAGGAGAATAAAAAAGAGTATCATTTTACCTCTATGAAAGAGAAAGCTATCATCAAGCTTCTTCAAAAAACTAAACTGTTACAAAAAGGAAAGGAGACTAATCGTATTATGAGAAATTGGGTTGTACATATAATTTTTATAACATTTTTCATAGCAGGGGGAGTCTTTTCATTGAATCATCCGGTAAACGCTGTAGTTGATAAGGGAGATGTTAAAGGAATAGAAGACAGGCTGGAAAGCCTGGAACAAAGTGTCGGCGAATTGGGAACCAAGGCTGAGAAGGAAAACTCCTCTTTTGATAAGATAACAGAATTCATTGAAAGTCATAAGTTAAAGGTCGGATTGCGCCTGCAGACATGGTATCAGTTCATGGAAGATGCTAAAGAAGGAGGCGATGAGAATCTACATGATTTTATGATTCGCAGGTTCTATTTCTATGCGAAAGGTGAGGTAACAGAAAAGATCGGTTTTTTTGCCCATATCGCTGCCGACCGTGTCGGTCAGGATGGACTGGATAAGCCCTCTGTCGGACTTGGAAGCGGAATAGCTGTTCGGGATGCCTGGATCTATTATAATGCAGACGAGGCCTTTAAGGTTCAAATGGGAAGGATGTATATACCCTTTACCAGGAATTATGGTACTACATCAACCTTTGCATTGCTACCCATTGAGCTTCCTTTTAACCAGGGGGGGGTACGAGGAGGAATATTCTATGCTAGCAAGGTAGGCCGAGATGACGGGGTAGTTATCTGGGGTAACCCATTTGACAAGAGATTGCAATATCGTCTGGGGATATCTGAGGGAGTTGAGAGTGATACAATGAACCCGGAGGACACATTACGGTTTGCAGGGAGAGTGTCACTTAACCTCTTGGATACCCAAAATGCAGAAACAGCCTGGTTCAATAAAGGGACATACCTTGGCAAGAAAGATATCCTGGCCATAGGTGCAGGTTTTGATTCTCAAAATGATCTCACTTTAGGCGGAGACCCTAAAAAAGACAATCTGGGCTGGACCGTTGACCTATTTTTAAACCATTCAGTCGGGGATGGTGCAATAACGGCAGAGGCTGCCTATATTGATGTAAACAATGTGACCCAGAGTCTGACATACAGCTGGCTTACAGCCGGAGATGATGCACAGATCTATTATATACAAGCAGGGTATCTGTTGCCCTGGAACATAGACTCACAGAAGAGGTTGCAACCCTACTTCAGATACGAAGTCCTGTCTGTAGATGACAAAGATGATACAACCTTCCCCTGTGTGGGCATCAATTACTTTATAAAGGGTCACAGTGCCAAGTTGACCCTCGATTGGACATTGATTGACCAAAAAGAGGAGTTTGCACCAGTGGGGAAGTTTAGTGGGGAAGATCAGCACCTGGTCACAGTACAGTTTTCAGCGGGATTTTAAGATCACTTCATTTGCTTTTATTGATATATCATGGCATAGAGAAGAGCAGATATTATTAAACCTGACTCCAGTTCGAATAATGAGGAGTCGTGAATTTTCAAGGAAATAACTGTTACATTTATGAAAGAAAAGTCCTTTTTTTAGAGAAGAATCGCTCGTTCGCTCTGGATGAAGTTTTAATGGAACCTTCTTTTTATAGTATCCTTTACAGATTCGTCTTGTCAGAACCATATATAGTAGCAGGGTAGACCAAGAGATTTATATAGAGGGCCTTTGAAAGGGGAGTACTTTATTCCTAGCTTCAGGGTGTCAAATAGGTGATTGCATCTATGTCAATGCAAACAATCGGACTCAGAAGAGACTGAAAAGTATAGAAAAAATAGAGAGAAACTGTGTGTCAGATCTCAATGACTGCAGTTGAAATGGATAAGTGCTTTTGGACATGTTCGTTTTTCGAGGGTCATCGAAGGTATAGAAAAGTTGAGGGGGTAGTGTTATACAAGAGAAAATAGAAGAGACAAAGAAAGCCCTTCGAAAAGAGAGAGAATGGAGGGGAAATAAGATGAGAGGGTTTATGCTCGATTTGCCTTGATATAAGAAGAAGGCTGAGAAAGTGAAGTCATATGCCTTAGAGATACCCCTTTCTCAGGATACAGCACCCTATAATTACCTATCCTGATTGTGAACTTGATATCATCAAGATATTCCATGATAGGTATGAAGATGTCGCGTCCTACGTCCAGGAGGTTCCTGCATTCCTGGGGCGTGATCTTTCCTCTACTTTGAATATGTTTTTTCACCAATCTCTTTATCTCTTCCATAACATTGGGATGAATAAGCCTACCATCTTTCAGTTTGATAACTCGGTTTTCATATGCCATAAACTTCAATATAGCCGATATCTCTGCCTTGCTCTGACCAGCGAATACCTTTTTTATTTTCAACCTGTCAACAGATCTGAACCCAGATGACTTACAAATATTTTCCAATCCATCAACGATTGACCTTTGTTTAGGATTTAGTCTAATCTGTTGGTCTGCCAGCCTAATTCCTCCGCTTTCTACCTCTATTATTTGCTCATTTGTAAGTTTTTGAACAGTATAATCAAACACTCTGATGTCAGGACTTGGAGTGATATTTGCTCTGAGCGCTTCTTTAGAAATTGCTATCTGAAGAGGATTATCCCCATGGAATGCTTTCAATTTTTTAAGTAGCTCATCTTTGAGAGTCTCATAACATTCTGCATGAATAACAGACTCATGTTCTGTACATATTAGCCTTTTTTTTCGAATCAGACTGTTTATCATATTATCCAATTCAAGTTTCTCTAGGCGCAACTTTTGCCTGATTTTGCTTAACGCAGCACCTTGATATTCTCCCTTTTTAACAAGCCACTCTATGGCTTTATGATTGTTTTTTTTCTCTATGAGTTCAATGAAATATATAGGGTTTGGATCATATTTCCGATACTTTGGTGGGGCTACTTCGAAAACAATTCCACCTCCAATGGTAGTGACAGGGCTTAGACTTCTTACTATATATCTGTCGAATGGAAGAGGTACGATTCGTTCTTCTAGCCTGAACTGTACAAGGCAATCATCTCCAGGTAAAAGCTCCTCTTTATCCATAAAGACCATCCTGCCGATTACTTCATTTGTTCCACAGTATACACGTACTCTTGTCTTATTCTTGAGAGGAGTGTTTCCATTTGATATAAGGTAGTTAAATCGTGCATTTACAAGATGAGTGGGAATAAGAGCCTCTGGTTCTCCTAAAACCATTCCTCTCTTCAATATGTCCGGTTTTACCCTGGATAGATTTATACCAACCCTCTGCCCGGCATCAGCCTTACATAAGTCCTGATTATGTACCTGAACCTTCTTTACTTTGGCTGTGATATGTGTGGGGTAGATCTGAACCTTATTGCCTTCTCTTATCTTCCCGGATGCTATAGTTCCAGTTACAACAGTTCCATGACCCGCCAGAGTAAAAACCCTATCAATAGGCAACCGGAATCCTTCATGCATATTTTTCTCTTCTACCTTATTACATGCATCTTTCAGGGCTTCCTTGACTTGGGGCAATCCCTGATTTGTCTGTGAAGAATAATAGACAGGAAGGGTGTTTTCCAGAAAAGTACCTTTCAAGAGGGCCATTATCTCTTCTGCAGCTAACTCCAGGAGCTCATCATCTACCAGGTCTGTCTTGCTAATAACAACCACACCCTTTTGGATATCGAGAAGGCGTAGTATATCCAGATGTTCCCGTGTCTGAGGCATAGGGCCGTCATCAGCGGCAATGACCAAAAGGCCAATATCTATACCGGAAATTCCCCTGAGCATATTTTTTATAAATCTCTCATGCCCTGGAACATCAATGATGGAAACGACCTGACCTGAAGAGAGGCGATAAGGGGCAAAGCCTACCTCTATAGACATTCCCCTTTTTCTTTCCTCCTTCAATCGGTCGGTATACACCCCCGTCAAAGCCCTTACTAAAGATGTCTTTCCGTGGTCGACGTGGCCTGCAGTGCCCACTACTACATGTTTCTTTCTTTCTTTACCTTTTTTTTTCATTTCGTTTCTCAGATGGAGGGGGGAAGGGGAATCGAACCTCCTACGCGTTTCTTAGACGAGACCAGCGGGTTTGCAGCCCGTGGGGTGCCCAGCACCATTCCCCCCAAAATTTTGCCCGATCCTCATCTATTTTACCAATTCCAAAGCACCAAACTGGCACTTTTCCTCACACACCCTACAATAATCGGGTGGATCCTCTGCTCGTTTACAACTCTTCCAGTTGATCACCTGAATAGTGCCGTCTATTACCTGTAAAACCATAGGCTTATCTTCTCGTTGAATTACCATACCTCCGTAAACCATGGTTGTAATAGCCTTCTTACAAACAACTACACAATCGCCACAGCCAACGCATTTGTCCTCTTCAATCAGAAGACCTGACTCTGATACGACTCCCTTACCGCCAAATATCTCTTTGAGTTGATCTAAAGTCGATTTATATGAATCATTAAGGAGTGGAGGGCAGTCTTCTGGTTTCTTATCACGTGATATCAAGCTGAAGGCAAAGGCCATACAGGTAGAGCACCCGCAGAGTTTACAATTTGTGCGCGGTAGCATCTGAAACAAATGAAGCGGCTGTGGCCGTTTTTTCTTAGTCAATTCCTTTCTCCCATGTGTGTCTGTCTTCTTTCGGCTATTGTATTATTTAGCCACCTACTTCAAATTCTCTCAAAGCACTCCCATGCCCCTCTATCTTCTTTTATATGGACGGATGGCTGCCTCTTTGGGAGCAAACTCATTTTCTTAAGATACTTCCATTGTCTTGTTGTACCTACGTGTATTCCAAATCTGTCTTCAATTTCTTCTTGTAACTCTTTTAGTGTCCACCCTACTGGGGTTTTCCCTCAATATTTCTGCTGCTTAAAAGAACTTCCTATTCAATTGAAAAATACTCTATCTCGAGACACTCAAAAAATCTACAAGATGCTGAACAGGATGCTCAGCGGATTCTATTATTGCCTGAAGCTGTATCGAGAGTTTACTGTCTTTAATTCTTTCCAACTATCGCTCAGCTTTCTTTATAACTTGCAAGTCGGTATTTACCTTTGGTCGTCCTATTCTTACGCCCTGTTGTGATTAATAATCCTATCCAATCAAATCGTGTGTTATTCAATACACAGGTTCAACGATTACCTCTATGCATTTGGTGTTCGGGCGCTTTGCCTTTGTCGGATCATAGCTAGCCAAGCTGTCGATTAATTGACTTGCAGGCATAAATCCAAACCCTTTAAAACAGTTTGGGTTCAGTTTTGCCTCTACCAGTATCGGCCTATACTCATTGGTTAGTCTGATCGGAGCTGAATCATCAATCCCCAGGGATTTCAAATCATCCGCTGAAAGGGTGATTTGGGCCGCGCGTTTTCCGTATTTCGTATCAGAATTATCCTTGTATCTTTCTGTCTAAAGGAATACCTACTTATACGTTACAATAACTATTTGAACAGATTCCTCTCATTAGAGGAAGTATTCATGTCCGTGCCATATCCAGTAATCGTCGTATAATCTCTTCATCGCGGGGCATCGATGGAGATATGACGCTATTCAAGGATACTACTGTCCCATCCATCCGTACCGCACTCCCTCCTGTTTCCAAACCGGGTATAGCGGCTCCAACCACTACTTCGGAAACCCTGGCAGTATCAGTTAAAAAGGGATCAATGGTTATGATCGGCGTGTTTTCAATCTTCTTAACAAGGGACACTGGTAAACAGGACAGGGGGTCTGCACCTGCTACAAAAATACAGTCAGGCATATTATTTCTGACCTGTTCGAGAAAGGAGAACTCCGCTTTACAAGAGGTTTTGTCAGCAAAGTTTACCTTATTGACAAAGCCTGTTTTGTCAAAAAGGAGCTGATTGAACCCTCGCATATTGGAGTGGTCGATCATAGGGATCACTGCAACCCTGGTCCATTCGCAAAGCCTATCGACCATCGTGTTGAATAAGAGATAGTCACCATCCAACGAATGATCCAGACCCAAACCTACATAGAGTACGCAAAAAAAGGAGCTTTTTATTAGCTTCAAGAAGTGTTCGGCATCCTTCCTTCCCTCTCTTCCGTCCATAATTGTCAATACAGAATCGATAAAATCAGAATCTTCTCCTGACAATATCCTGAAGGATGCGAAAAATTTCTCACACATCTCCGAGATCTCAGTGTCTTTGACCTCAATACAGCTTATCTTTGATTCAGGATACCAACCCGTGTCCTGATATTTAGGATTTGTATAATAGGAGAAGCGGGAGAGATGTCTCGGATGAGAATGATACGGATTTGATCCCCAGTATATTAGCAGGTCGGCATCTTTAGCCTCATCCAGAGAGCAGGTAGGGCTGATATGAGTTAGAATGGTCCTGATAAGTTCTCCCTGACAAAAGGATGAAGAATTATCTATAGTTGCTCCGAGGGTCTGTGCCAGTTCAATGGCTACAGATTGTGTCTCTAATGTGCAATTATCGAAGCCAAAAAAAAGAGGTCTTTGTGCATGACTTATCAGACTCCATGCATTCTTTATAGCCTCTTCTTCAGATACTCTTTGACCATGAATGAGGTTTAAGGAACGATGATTGTCAATCTGTGCGGCGTATATGAAAGAAGATCCCTTTCTGCATGCATTTTTAATCTTAACTATACGATCTTCTTTTATCTCAAGCTCGATGTCATTACATAGGCAAGCACACGCAGTGCATGTCATTATCGCTGAGGTCATTGTGTTAGTTCCCCTCCAATTGCTTAGCTGGATGTGGCATGAGGATATATGAGCATAGCTCTTCCACAGCCCTAAAGGCTTTACAGTTCATAGGCAAGTCGAAGACTGATCCGCCTGAGACATCCATATCTGTAATCTCGAAGGAATATGGAATATAAGCATCTACATTAAGACCGTTTTCTCTGACTATTTCATCGAGGTAATCTCTAGTTTTTTCAGTAGTCTTATTGACGACCAATATTGTCCGGTCAAATTTTATAATGAGGTCTCTTGAAATATCACAGATCCTTCTTGCTGCCGTTAATCCGTAATATGTTGGATCAGTGACCAAGATCATGAGGTTGATATTCGTTATGGTACGCCGGCTCAAGTGTTCGAGACCTGCTTCACAATCGATCACTATGAAATCGTACTCTTTTCTTCTTGTGTCTATTACTTGACGGAGGACGTGGTTAATAGCGCAGTAGCAACCTTCGCCTTCAGGGCGACCCATGACTACCAAATCGAACCTGTCTGTCTTTTCTACTAGGCTATACAGACCTTCTCTAAAGGTCTGCACCCCTTTCTGACTTTCAGTACCGTCTTTTGCTGCGTCCATGACCGACTCCCTGATATCTCCTATGGTCTTACTCACCTCGACCCCAAGTGCCTGGGCAAGATTGGAATCGGGGTCAGCATCTATTGCCATCACACTTCCATTTTTAGAAAGTTTTCTGATCAACAACGCTGATATATTCGTCTTACCGACACCACCTTTTCCTGAAACAGCAATAGAAAATGTTTTATCAATGGTCATTTTTTTCCTCAAGTTCTTTCAGGTATATAGCTTACTCATATTTGCATATCTAATGAAGCTTTTATGCCTGCAGATCCTCCGCTTATTAGGACACCTTTTGAATATGCCAATATCTCCTGACAAGTCATCTTGTTACCCCAGTACACCCTCGGTCATCTCTGCTATAAGGCCAAGGGGATCGTCATAATACTTTGATTCAGGCGATGGTTTTATCCTGCTCCCCATCGATGAGACGGCCATGTTCCTGACATCCTCCGCAGTAGTCGTCTGCCGTCTTTCAAGCAAGGCAAAGGTCTGCACCTTTTCATATAGAGAAAGTCCGGCCCTGGCACTGGCGCCTTGGTCCAGTTCTTTGTCCCATGGTTCTTCCCTGGTAGCCCTCACTAAACTGACGATTGCATCTACTACCTCGTCAGGTATCTCTATCTCTTCGATCTTAAGCCCGTATTTCAGCAGTATCTCTTTCTCCCTCTCCGGTGTCTCCGGGTAGCCCATCCTTACAATATCAAATCTGTCCAGTAAAACATCTGATAACTCCTCTACACCGGCATGTTCTCTGGGATTCATGGTAGCCAGCATGATGAAGTTGGATGCATAATCAACATCATATGGACCTATCGTGGCTATCCTCTCCTCCAATACCTGGAGTAATGCATTTTGAAGCTTTTCAGGTACTCTATTGAGCTCATCAAAGAAGACTATACCACGATTGCCCTTGAGGAGCTTCCCGGGGGTAAACGCCCTGTAATCGTGAGGACCAAACTGGAAGGCCTTTGTAGGATCTATATCTCCTAAAAGGTCTTCAGCCGTCAGGTCGGGGCTGCCCTGTATCCTAACAAATCTCTTACCCCCCTCTACTATTTCCATCTCTAATTTGTCCTCTTTAGATTTAGAGATGCACAAAGGGCAGACCAGATATTTAGGATCACAATGGAATGGACATCCCTTTGCAGCCTGTACAGGCGGTAAAATGGCGGCAAGGTGTTTGGCAAGTGTGGTTTTTCCGACACCAGGTGGCCCCTCTATCAATACATGATGATCGGCCAATATGGAAGCAAGTATCTTTTCCTTGGCATCTTCCTGGCCAAATATGATGCTCAAAGGGTCTTCCCCCCTGTCTATATAATCTATTATTGTCCCTCTCAAACCCTCTATTATCATATAAACTCTCCTTTAAATAACATTCAATACTCCTATTCATTTTTAAACTGCCTTCGATTTATCCTATCAAACAGCTCCTGAAGATCGACTTCATTATAGTATCGTCCAATATTATCAAGAGAATGGGCATCGCTGTTGGTTAGAAGCATAAGCTCGTGTTTATCGGCTATAGCCTGTATCTCTTCTCTATTAATCTGATTCATCTCCCACTTGTGCTGGAAGTTATTGATTTCAACACCATGAAGCTTATGTGCATTTGCGGCAACATAACGGTGGAAGTCCGATACATGATAGGGGTGTACTACAAATCTAAAGGTTGCCCTGTCAGATAGGTACAACTCAACCACCTGTACATGTACTAGCTCTGTATTTATCTCCTGCCCTGGGATTATCAAGACCTTGCTGTTGAAGTACTTTTCAACTATCTGCTTTACTTTGTAACCATAGTCCGCATCAAGATGTTCAGTAACAGCAATCCCATCAAGCCCCTTTGCTTTTACGGTATTTATAATGTTTTCTACTGATTTTACACTCGTATACATAGTAGCTTCGTAACAGTGTGTATGGAGATCAAGCTTGAGTCCCATCATATCATCCTCTCAAATTAGTATACTGAAATACAATCATCACCAATATCCTGCTTATGAAAGAGCCTTGCTTTAGGCTGATAGGCAACTTATTGAGAAATTACAATAGCTGCACTATTTTTGATCCTTTTTTTTGCTTGATACATACTTATTGCGAAGGATTGTCCATTGAGGCCCTGTATACATAAAATACCTGGCGAGTTCTCTCTCTTTAGGGTAGATAGTAAAAGGAAAAATAAGATTGGGATCGCTGTTGTTCACACCATATACGCCTATACGGTGTCCTGCCAGAGGCTCGCCATGCGCTCTGAACCAATTCTCTTGAGAGAGCAAAGTAACTCCTAGCGAATCTTGAAACGCAGGAATTACAAGCCCATAATCATGATTACTTCCGTGTTTGCCCCGTAATCTTATCAGTTCTTTTGTCCTGCCAAGGCCCGTATCATCGCAGCGCGGCGCTAGGTTAATAAAGTATCCTCGTGATCCTTTCTCGAAATAGAGGTCACACTGATCTTGTTCAATCGTATGATAACCTCTATCCGTTATGAGATGGGTAATTGCTTTTCCAATGTAACCCAGGGCCTCTTCTGCATTCTTAAAAGCAACCTTTCCTCGCATAGGGAGTGGGGCCATTGTTAATGGTTTAGGGATCTCTTCTGAAACAGTTATAAGTGGTTTCTTCCTCTCTATCCTCCCCTCGCATGGAACCAGATCGGAGTCCTCTCTCCCCTCATTATCAACGAATACTATCCTTAAGAGAAAGTGTATTCCTCCACCTGGATAGGTATGCCTCTCTACAATGTTTATGTCCTTTATTAAGAAATCGTCTTGAATTGTGAATTGTATTCGCAATCCCTTTTTCGCAAATATCTCTGTTACCTCTGCCACTGTTGCCACGGCGCACACCTCTCATTCTCCCAGGACTTCCCTCTGGATATCCTTCGATTCCTGGCGGTATGGCATATTGAAGAGCATCTCTATACCACCCCTGAATTTAAAATATTCATTAATGAGCTTATCCCTAGGGGCACCAAAGGCAGCCCATACACTCTTTTCATCTGGGTTGCATAACCAGATCATATAATGTTCTTTTTGTATCTTCTTAAGCCACTTATAGTTGTCCTCGCACATGAAATCTATTAGATATCTTTCATTTACTGGGGGGAGTGCGATTACATAGTCAATCTTCTCCCCTAACTGATCCTTCATTGTATCGAGAGGTGTAAACCCAAAAGCAGCTTCATTCATATCACGTTTAACTATGCCAGCGATATGGTGAGTTATGCCGGATTCCTCCTTCCGTCTGGCGTAGAAATCGGGTTTCACGGCTAATTCGTTCAAAACATTCGGTTCTGCCATCTCATAGCCAACGTATTCAAGGAAACGTTTCACCTCTTCTAAAACCTGCTCTTTACTGAAGTCGTATGCCAATTGAGGACAGGTACGAAGCTGGGATAATAATTCCTTACTCGTGAATCTTCCTTTACTCACTTTTTACCTCCCGAAGAAAAGTATGACTCTCCATATTCAAATCCTTGTATTTGAGATGCTGGGCAAAGAGGCTGTCATGGGGTGTGCCAAAGACACAGCAAATATTTTTCTCCTTTGGGTTACACAGCCAGATCTGGAAGTTCTCCCTTCTTATCTTCTTTAACAATTTATTATTATCCGCAAGCATAATATCGACTAGATCAGCCTCATTTAGTGGAGGAAGTGCGATTACATAGTCCATATCTTCTCCTAACTGCCTCCGTATCGTCCAGAGCTGGGCAACTCCACGAGATATCTCCTTCACATCCTCCTTTACGAATCCGCCAATCTCATGAGTAATTTCCCCTTTCCGTCTTTTTCCATAGAAATCAGGTTTTCCCATAAACTCTTTGGGTATTTCTGGTTCTTCTAGCTGATAGTCAATAGACTGTAGCAGAGCACGCACCTCTGTCAATATCTCTTTATTTGTAAAGGTTTTTTCATCCATTTCACCCTCCCATTTCTTAAATATCATCAAGGCTATTACTTTACTTTCTCGCTTTTTTTCATAACTTTTTATAAAGTTACCTCGAGTGGCGTATCGAGTTCTTCTCTTATCCATACAACCTCAAGATTTCTATAAAAACTTAAATAATCGTAAAAACGCTTATCCCTTGGTGAATTGTATAGTGAGGACACCAATTCTTATTTTGGATTGCACAACCAAATCAAAAGTCTTTCATCACGGATAATTCGAAAGCGAGTAAAGACAATGTGTTTGCCTATTATCTATCGACGGCAGACACACGAGAATTTAATTATGTCATAGCCTGTATCATCTCATCCAGCGCCTGCTGCCACTTTCCAAGTGAGGTTGAATCGGGGAGGGAATAGGTTGCTCCACTTACATAGGTGTTCCCCAGCACCATCGTTTCTCCATCTGTTACTGCAGAAGCGAGCCCTTGAGCTGTTGCAGGGCCATAACCGATAAGTATAAGTATCTCTGGCTTTTCGTCAATAACAGGATCTTCCCATGGCCAGCGCATATAATTTGCCACTTCTGCAGCCCACATCTTTCTTACCGACTTTGCCCCATTTGCCTTAAGACTTAAAGGGGTATTCCCCGTGGCAGCGATAGGGGCGTTTATCTTATTGCTGATCTCTACTGCATAATCCAATAACTTCTTACCGCCAAAATCTATCTCCTCACAGAGTTGACCTGCCATTAGCAAAGCCTTCTTCCCTTTGAGGTGCTCAACAAGCTTGCGGGGATCTTCTGCACTCATATCTTAACTCCTTCTTTTTTGAGGTTTTCCTTTGCCTTTTTAGTTAACAGCTCAGGTGTCTTGGCGAAAAAGCGCGCCTCATGGGTACTATATTCGTGAGCAAAATCATCTACATCAAGAAGACGACCGTCACGATGCATTGCCTTTTGTATGGTTATCCCCTCTGTTTCCCATCCCCATTTTTCCCTTAGCTCTTTGAGGAGGCGGACCTTCTGTCTAACGGGCAGATCCGATGCTGTTGTAACAAACCACTGCCAGTCATCTGGCAGTTCGCCGAAGTATTTTTCGTAGCACCCTATATAAGGGGTAATTGAAAGCAGTCGCATGATGGATATAGAAGCACCCGGCTTTAGCAAAAGTCCCCAGAATATGGTGAGCGCTTCTTCCTTTGTCTCAACGGGAATAAGTAGATGCTCCTGTCCGGGTTCGGTCTCTACTCTTCTTCCGTCAGATGTATCCCAAACCCACCATTTATCCCTGTCAAAATGGTTGCCAAGAAGGTAGCGTTTCCATTCGAATCCTGCATTCGGTCCCACTATGACCTGATGGCCCATGCGTATAAGGCCTGCGGCCACTGTATACATCCTCTCAGGACACCTTCCCCAGAGAACAACAGGCGGTGCCATCAGCCTATGTGTTATGTCTGCAACCTCAGCAAAATTGGCGTAGTGAGAGATATGAACACCGGTTCGAGCCCAGTGTGCACTCGCTTCTTGAAGCAGAGCAATTGCGGAACATCCTCCGAGTGATGACATATTTCTGACAGCATACTCACAAGTATACTTTTCAAAGATGAACTTGCCCGTATCTTCATCGAAATATCGGGCTGCTTCTATTGCACCACAACCTGCAATGAGGGTGACACATCCCTTGCCAGTCATCTCGTTTGCAAGCCATCCGACATCTTCAATGTCTTTGCTGCCCCCGCATGAGAGTATCCAGCAAAACCCTGGAGAGTTCATCAGTGTAAAGGCTGAACGTGCTATCTCATCCTCTGGTACTGAGCCCCTTCCGGAACGCATAACGAACCTGTCATCCGGTGCCCTCTTGTTTAATGCTGCAATAATTAGATCACGGATTGGGATATTCTCCGGACATACCTGATCACACTTTCCGCAGAAGTAACACCCCTGCTCTATCTTACAGAGTGCTGATATATCTTCTTCTTTTATCTTTCTTATCCCATGACCAATGAGCAGTTCATTGGGACATGCGTTGAAGCAGAGGTCACAGTCCTCTTTACATCTCTTTGCTTCCTCTTTTACTTTTTCGTCAGATAAGATATTCTCCCTCCTTTTCTTGAAACCCAGAGACACCCTTACTGCTATTTCTCCGACTTTATCTACATCCCTCACCCATACTCCATCAGGCCCACCAATTAGATCGCTGATAAGTTCCTCAATAGAGGAGTCTGTTCGGTCCGGAAGTCCTCCCAATCCCATAGGACTCACCCAAATCACCTTACTTTCCGCCTTCTTTGCCTCCTCAAGGATATCGAGGCGGCTGCAACCGGCTGAGGCAACAATCACATTGGCAAAGCCCAGCCTGATCAACTTTCCAGCGTTTACCATCGTACCTACAATACGAATCCGATCATAGAATCGTGCAATGTCAAGACCTACGGGGCCTGGTGCACAGATTTCAAACTCTTCTGTCAATCCATTGTCTTTGAGGTATTTTATGGTATTCCATGCTGGAAGAAAATCGTCTCCTATGAAGGCGATAACCGGTTTACCCTTATCTATATTTCCATACCCGCCTAGAATATTTGGAGGAGGCCAGTGATCCAATTCCAGTTTGTCCTTGTCCGCGCCTCTTTGGAAACCGAAACAGGAGCCCTTTACAAGCTCCGAAATCTCCTGAACCAGCAAAAGTACTGAACCGATATGGAAGGTCATATTCTCAAAGTCCAATGCGCTTCCTGAGCCTTGATAACTCGCCAGAGAGATCTTGTTGAGCTGAGCTTCAGCATAGCTGAGCGCCTTCTCAAGGTGTGAAAGATTCTTCACATATTGACCGGTCAGTATTCCGATACTCAAAGCCTGATCAGACATGTCATGACGTGCTCCAAGGCTTATTTTTTTATCTGGACCAAACTCCTTTATGGCATAATCGAGCAGATTAGCAGTATCCATGAATTGTGAAAGGCATCCTCTGCAGGCGACTCTTAAACTCAATCTTGAACGGAATCCATCAAGCTCTAGGCCACATATCCCACTTTTATTTTTGAGGTCACAGGGGCCATTCTCGCAATCAGCACATCTTATCTCAGAATCTGTATATAAAGGGGGGTAGTTATTTAAAAGTGCCTGATCCTGTAAGACTAGATCCGATGCCTCCGCAAAGGGATAGAGCCTAGTATCCCAGTCATTATAGCGTGCTTCTGACCAATCCTCTTTTATCACCTGCCTAAGGTCGTCCTCCACACCTCGTGCATCCCGACACAGATGTGCAAGATCAATTTTTGTCCCCCCAAACTGGACAAACCTCTTTTCTGGATCAAACCTCTTCTTGATAAGTCTCTCTTCCATACTTTCCATAATTTCTCCTTCTGTCTTTGAATTCAAAAAGCCATAGCCTGTACTTGTGGCTTTAAGGTTCCACATCTATATCCAGCATGCACTTTTCGCATAACTTTCTTGTTATTATCCCCGGTCTGAGGGTAGAGAGGGATGCCCCACTGGTTATACCTATGTTCAATTGCTGTTCTGCAGGGTTTCCGGACTGGAGCTTGATCTTACGAAGACAAGAGTCGCATAATGTCACTTTACAAACCTCGCATACCTCTGTTGCTGCATTCTTTTCACAAATCCCGCATGTTTTTTCTTCAGCCATTTTGCTATTTCACCCCCTTTTTGTTAAGTAGTATGATTAAGACATTTGTCCTCTAAAACTGTATGCAGTGAAGATCATATGCCCTGATTAAAAATAAGAAACATAGAGAGTACTCACAGGTCAACGATAACTGAAATCATTCAACGCACGCCATGAACTGCCACTGCTTCCTCAACGAGGGTTGACGGCAGATCTTCAGTCCCAACGTAGTAAATCCTCCCTTTGCCTACCCTGGCTATTCTTCGCATCAATTCAGGGTCTGAAGATTGCTGAGCAAGGCAGACTGCGGAAATAGTAATACCCTTTCGTCGCGCTGCTGCAGCATGTTTTAGAGCATGTTTTTGTGGAGATGGATGTGGGGCTGTTGCATCCCCATCAGAGATGAGAATAATATGTTGCTTTGCTTCCCCCTTGGGGTGGTAAGCAAGTAACGAACATGCCTTTGATATCCCAAATCCAATATTGGTAAAGGCATTATCATGTAGTTCCAAATCGAGTACTTTCTCTGTAACACGGTGTGGATTACCACTGAGGTCAATCACCACATCGGCAAGATTCGAAAATGAGATTACTCCAACGTTATCTTTATACCTGGAAGTTGCCAGTGTTAAGGCTATGGCACTCTGTTTGGCATACCATAGTTTCTTGATCTGACGCATTGTTCCTGAGAGATCAATGAGTAAGACGATGTTCATCCTAGTACGGATATCCTTGATGAGCACCATCATCTCTTCCCTGGTTATCGTTTCCTTGCGGTTGCGGATAGCCTCGCGCATTGTATCCTTAAAGGATATATCCCTATACCTGTCTCCAGCTCTGAAATGACGGCTGCCGACATTTTTCCCCTCACCAAGCACCGACTTCTTACCAGTACTATGTCTTCCATACCCAGAAAAATAGCTGTCCTCTGCCAGCCTGGGCGTCAACCTCTCCAACAGGAAAGTAATCCCCTGCTGACTCAGTCCCCACCCCATGCTGTCCTGTTTCAGTATATCCTTTTTCTCAAGGAGAGTTAGCATTTCCACTAATGCTTCCTCCTCAAGTAATCTTTTCAACCCTTCATCCTTCTTCCTATCCTCTTCGTATTCCTGCAGCAACTCTTCAGTAACATTATCCATCCTATGGCGCTCGGGGTAAAGCTCCTGTATGTTTTTCAGGGTCTTCATGTAGAGATGGGACAATCTGGATTCAGGTAAGTCGTGAATCCTTTTTAGCAGCAGGTCAAAAGCACCATACTTTAAAGGTATCCTGAATGCATCTTCGCTCACCATCTCTTCTACCAAAATCAAGACATCCTCTTTTGAAAGAACGGCCAACTCCTCCTCCGCCTTCTTTGCTCCGATTACCTCATCAACAATCTCACTTATTATCCGTTCTCTTTTCCCCGGTGTATCAGCCTCTGGAGAGAGCTTTAAGCGATGGGGAAGAGAAATAACCGAGCCATCTTGGAGCATCTTTCCTTTCTCATTGATTTTGAGCTGTGGTAATGAAGTCAAGAGCTCGGCATATTTAATCATTCCACGGGTGCTTATACCCCTTTTCACTTCCATATGTTCTCTGGTTCGGTTTATGATATCAATAGCCTTCTGTGTTATTATATCATCCATGTCTTTTTCTTTATGGCTTTGCTCTAGGCTGCTTAAGACTATCTGTTTTTGAGGCTGAAGATCGTTGATATAGCCGAGCCGGACAACATCAAAACAATCGATAATATCCAGCGGCAAAGATTTCAATACCTTTTCGTTTCCTGTTGAGATTATTAATGTATCCAGAGTAATTCCATAATCAAAACCTCTGATTGTCACTATATCGCCCTGAAGGGCACAAAGGATTGTGTTAAACACTATTTCAGGCACCCTGTCAATAAAATCGATTAAAAGGAAACCCCTATTGGCCCTCAATAACTTGCCTGGAATAAAAGCTCTTGGTGAATAAATACCTTCCTTCATTGCAATTTCAGGATCCAGATCACCTATTAGATCCTCACAAACGAGCCTGCTGTTTCCCTGTACCTTCTTTGTCCTTTCCGTTCCACGTAGGATTGATCCTGTTAATTCGATACCGCGAACTTTTTTATCGATGCACCATGGGCATGATCTATCTTCTAAATTGCAGTTCAAAGGGCAGCCCTCTATCACCGTAATATCATCCAATATCCCGCTGATCCTTTTAGCTATGTCTGTCTTTCCGCTGCCAGGAGGACCAAGGATGAGTATGTGATGGCAACTAAGAAGGCTTGTCAGTATAGCGTCCTGTTCTTTTTGCCCAATATAAAAGCCGTTGAATATCTGTTTCTTGAATTCCTCTATCCCTATCCGATTGAGTGTGTTAACGATCTCTTCTCTGAGCATGATTATTAAAGCTCCTTTGCCCTCTTTACCCTTTGGATTTCTCTTTGCAATTCCTCTTCAGGCCATGGTTCACTGGGTCTCGGGACTCTCACCGGCTGGGGTTCACCGTCAAGCCAGAATTTACTCACAATCGGATGGCCCTTTTCTTGTATGAATTGAAGAAGATCGTCCGGATCTATGCAATCTTCTTCTGTAGCGATCCTGTCATAGACCTCCTCGGGGATAGCATCGGCTATTTCTAGTTTTAAATCCTTTGGCATCCATACAACTCTGTACCAGCCTCCGTCTCCACGTAGAATATCCCTCATCATCATATTGCGTACACTCAGTCCCTTAAAACCATGATTCTGCTCCCCCCCGCTCATAAATCCGGCCAGTGTTGAAAAGGGTATCCCTAATGGTGTCTCCCCTGTGTAACGACGGTTGACAATCCCGATCCCATCTACCTCAGGGATATAGAATGATGCAGCTTCAAAACAGCCGCAATTGGTGGCAGGATAGAGGATGGTGCTGTTTAGGAAGAAATGGTGGTATTTATGATTGGACCTCTCCCATATCTCTTCATCAACACCTTTATACCAGCTCATATCTTCATCTATCAATTCCCCTCTTTGACAGGGGAATATATACCCTCCTGGCTCAACTTCATGGGTGGTTTTCATGCCGGCCCATGATGCAAAACCGCAAAAAGGTACATTTGAGGGGGCTACTACACAGGCATGGTTAGGAGCAATCATTTTGCATAAGGTGCATCCATAAAATGTATCAACATCGGCATCTTGCATCTCTTTTGACCATGCATCATAAACCTCCTGTCTTTTACGGAGTTTCTCACATATTTCTATTATAGTCTCCTTAGATGCACCAGCCGGGGCACCTTCTATTACCCCTCCAACCACAGGCGTCCCTACCGTTATAATCATCTCTACTTTCTCAAGCAAAGGAGAGGTCGTCCGGCTGTATGCCCTCATAATCTGAGCAAATTGATAAAATCCTTTGTATTTAGGAGCGGCTTTCTTCGACAGTCTGATCCAGGGCTCAAAAGCTGCTCCGGTTATCATCCATCCCTCTGTAGTCATACAGGCTGTCATTACCTGTCTGCCTATATATTCAGCGTGTAAATGAGACAGGTCTTTTCCATAAACCTTCCAATGCAGGCCAAAGGGGAGGGTGGACTCAGGAAGTATCTCGTGGATATCAGGACCATACAAGACGACTTTTCCATCTTCAAGATCATCCGGGCTTTCACAGATGTCTGTATAGTAAAAGCCAGTGTAAGACGTCTTTGGCCCTCCCAGATCAATGTGATACTCTCCTTTACGGATATGGCTGAAGTATTCTGGTCCTTGCCCTATCTCGTCTAGACCATCATAGGCATGCTCAAGGTCTGGTAATTGAAATATGCGTGGGGAACCCAATTTGTCTTCCATCTCTTTTTCAATAAAAGCCAGAGTGGGCCCTGCATGTTTAAATTTTAGTTCTCTTTGTGCCATTATACTTTCCTCCCTTATCTAAAACTTAGAATTTCATTTTGGAATTCGCATTTACATTTTAAAATTGATCTGCTGAACACCCCCTTTCCAAATTCAGCCTCCTTCTTTCACACATCTAAAAAAATTCAGAAATCCTTGCTTCAGTTCCAACTATTTGATAAGTGCCAAGGATTATCTCACAAACCCTGTCTACTGCTACACAGATTGGAGAATCTCCTGACAGATTAACTATCGATTTTCCTGAAATGCTGAGATTGGTTATCTCTTTTTCAAAAGGTATATACACATCTATTTCAAGTCCATTCTCTTTGGCCGTTCTATCGAGAGATGGTCTTATTTCAGGGGACACCTTATTTGCCACAACCATAGTCTTTCCAATATCTATAGAGAGTTCCCTTGAAAGCTCGATGACCCTTCTGGCAGTTAACATGCCGTTCTTTGTAGGCTCTGTAACTGCAATAAGTATATCTATTCCTCTTGCGGTTCGCCTGCTTAAGTGTTCAAGGCCAGCATGGCAATCTATGACTGTGAAGTTGTAGCCTTCGGATCTGAAATCTATTATCAGACGTATAATGTTGTTGAGGAAGCAGTAGCATCCACCTCCTTCGGAGCGGCCCATAACTGCTATATCGAATTTCGGAAATTCTTCGATGGCCTCGTGTAAAGATAGTCTTGCAAATTCTTCTTTGGTCATTATTGTCTTAGTTCGTGCAGGAGCATTTATGATAGACTCTCTCACATAGCCAATACTCTTTCGAACTATCACTCCGAGCGCCTGGGGAAGATTAGAATCGGGATCTGCATCAATTGCCAGCACACTACCAACCTCAGAGAGCTTTTTTACTAAAAGTGCTGCAAGGCTTGTCTTTCCCACCCCACCTTTTCCAGATATTGCAATGGTTGCGCCTTTCAATTCTTTACCTCCGATTCAAGATAGTATTCGTCTTTTCAATAAGGCGGAAACGATACACTGTAATTCCTTTAATCGTATAGCATACGACTTTTTACGTGTCAAGAATAATTTATGGCTAACATAAAAATTATTTATGATAGTCTTTCTATTTGCTCAGCAATAAAGAGATAATTACCCTTGTTAATCCTGATTTAACGCTGAAGAAATTTTATTGGCTTGTCATTTTAATGAGGATGAAGTAGACTATTATTAATAAGGGTTTAGCTTTTTATATAAATGATACTTGCTTAATGTTCCTATAAAAGTTAGTTTTTAATATTACCAATATGAGGAAATATAGGGGGCGGTCGTGAACCTGGACTATCTAAAGACGTATATAATGGTTGTTGAACTGAGGAGCTTCTCTGAGGTAGCCAGAAGGCGTTCTGTTACTCAGCCGGCGGTATCTTTTCAAATCCAGCGTCTGGAAAGAGACCTTGGTGTTCGTCTGATAGATCGTAAAGATAAGATAATTAGCATGACACAGGCTGGTAAATGTTTATTCAGTTTTGCAAAAGTCATTGAAAAGGAAATGGTTCATTTTCTTTATAATCTCGATCAACTGCGTGATAAGGTCGTAGGAGATTTATCCATTGTAGCCAGTACCATGCCGAGTGAATTTATTGTTCCACAACTGCTAGGAGAGTTTAAAAGTCTTTATCCGCATATATTGCCATCGGTAGTTGTGTTCGATTCATACACGACTATTGAAAAGGTGCAAAGTGGAGAGTACGAAGTCGGGTTCTGCGGCATAGCACCTGAAGGTTCTGAACTTGAGTTGTTCAAGGTAGCAGAAGACGAGATCGTCCTCGCAGTTTTTTCAGGACATCCTTTCGCACAAAGAGAAAAGGTCTCTCTTATGGAAGTAGAGAAAGAGCCATTGATTTTCCGCAATAAGACATCAGGTACACAAGGAAGCCTAGAGGGACTGCTTCTTGATAAAGGATATAATATGAGGCGTTGCTCACCAACCCTGATACTTGGTTCAACACAGGCGGTAGTTTCTGCTATAGAGGCAGGTATAGGAATCTCCTTTGTATCTAATCTTGCAATCAGGAAAAGCCTTGCCCTCGGTCTGGTCAAGATTATTCCTATCGATGAACTCAAGTTGAAGCGAAATTTCTACTGCATCTATCGTAAAGAAAGGTTAATATCAAGACTACTACAAGAGTTTATTGCTTTTATTCAAGCAAAGGAATCTACTAGTATAATTTAATTCTAAAAATCTTTCTCAAAGTAGAGGAAGACACAGTATATAAAGATCGAATTGATCTTTTTTCTTGCCCATCTTATTGAATCGTTTCAATCTGTCTTAAGTGAATTATTGGATCTATACTGCGTATTACCTTTTTTATGTATTACAAGATCTTAATTAATAGGGATAATCTATTTGTAATATTCATTACTATTCTTTATAATTATAAATACAATCAGTGTATAGGATTATTTTACAGCCAACTTTAAACAGATGGGCTTAGTTCCAGGAAGTACCTATCGCAATAGAGTCTTTAGAATCAATCCCGTGGACATCGACTCAGAACTATCACCTTATCTCATCGGTGTTCTGTTCACCCTCGAGATATCAGGAGGGCTTCTGATTACAGTAGGAAAAGAAAAGGCAAAAGATGCCCAAAATATTAAGAGAAGAAGGGATAGGTGATGCGGCTTAAATTGGCGAGATGGGAAATAAGACCAGAGAGGATTGTAGTAGCACAAAATGATTGAACTTAATATACCCGGTAGGGAGACACTTATTATAAAACATCTCATCCTCGATCTTAATGGCACCATTGCACTGGACGGTGAAATTATAGAAGGTGTGAGGCAAAGGCTTAAAATGCTGAGTCGTCAATTGGACATCGTCATCACAACAGCTGATACCACAGGGAGAGCAGTGCAAATTATTGAAGATATGGTCGAGAAAAAAACAGATAATGAAAGACCTTTCTCAGTCAAGCTCTATAGAATTGAAAAAGAAAAAGAAGATATTCAGAAGCTTGAACTCGTTAAAAAGTTGGGGATGATTCAAACTATAAGCATAGGAAACGGTTCAAACGATGCCCTCATGCTAAAGGAATCAGCTATCGGGATTTGTATTATAGGAAAAGAAGGGTCAGCGGTAGAGGCAGTGATGAGTGCTGATCTTCTAACATTCGATATCAAAGATTCCCTCGATCTGCTTATGATTCCTCAAAGGATGGTAGCTACACTCAGAAAGTAGTTATAGTATGTGAGTGTGAAATGAAAAGGGTACTTGAATGCAATGTGGCTTGAATACCCTTAACCTATGCCGGCTAGAAAAAGGCTTTAGAGAATATTGATCAAGGACTTTTTGTTTTCTAAAGTGCCAGCTAACGTAAAAAGTATGTTGGGTACCAGATAGAAGAGGCTTATTGCTTAGAGAGTTATGGGAAGTAGCAAAGAGAGTTGAAAAAGGGGACTATCATAGAACTTACAGGCTTTCTCTTGATAGTCTTTAATTTCTTCACAGAATGTTTATTCACCCCTTTGGACCTTCCTATTTTATATCGCTTTATTCCAAAACTCAACTAACAACAGGGTGCTAATTAAACAAGCAGAGAAAGGACTTGTATTAATGCGAGGAAAGGAACTTCTGATGACCACCCCTATAAATCGAAGGGAATTTATAAAACGAACTCTAACAACAGCCGCTGCTGTAGGTGCCTATCCAGTACTTTCCTATGCTACCGCCGATAAGCTAAGCCCTTGGCAAAAGGACATTGAAAAGCATATAACTGGATGTATGTGGTGTCAAAACGGTTGTAGTATGATCGTTCACATCAAGAACGGGAAGGCTATTCATTTGACTGGTAATCCGGATGACCCTGTAACTAAAGGACAAATTTGCATAAAACCCTTAGGAAGTCTGGAATTACTTAACAGCCCTCACAGGCTTACTTATCCGATGAAAAGAACTGGATCCAGAGGGAACGGTGCCAGATTCATGCGCATTAGCTGGGAAGAAGCCCTTGGTGAAATATCAGAGAAGCTTATCTCCATCAGAAAATCTTATGGGGGCGAATCCCTCGGCATATGGGCATCTGGACGTAGCTCTGCTGACAGTCGCTATTTAAACAAGGCTTTTGCAAATCTTTACGGCACAAAGAATTACGAAAAGACCGGTCCGTTTTGTAATTACTCTGGAAAGCCAGCTGGCATCTCGGTTGTTGGAACTGCGAACACTCCATGGACGTATTTAGAAGATGACTTTTTTGCAGCCGATCTTTATATTTTGATAGGCAGTAATATGGCAGCTACACGTCCGGTCTGTTTCTCTCGGTTGAAGGAAATGAAGAAACGGAGAAAATGTCGGTTGATAGTGATAGATCCCAGGTATTCGGAATCCTGCAAAGAGGCTGATCTCTGGTTACCCATACGACCAGGTACAGATATGGCTCTCGCCCTTTGCATGATGCACCATATTATCACCAACAATCTTATTGACCACGATTTTGTTAAACAGTATACCTTGGGTTTCGATAGGCTCAGTTCCGAACTCCTGGCAGAAAAATACGATCCAACATGGGGAGCAAGAGTGACTGGACTTCCAGAAAGAAAGATAAAGGGTCTGGCAGAAAAATACGCAAAGACTAAGAAGGCTATTATAATAGGCAATACGGGATTGAGTCACCATACAAATTCAGTACAAACCCACCGAGCATTCTATTTTCTAGCAGCCATAACAGGACATTTTGGATATAGATCTACGGGGTATTCTTGTCTTAACAATGGAAGCATATCTATTGGATCTATAAAAATACCCAAAGAGAGAATTCCCAAGATAAGACCAGAATTGAGCAAGAACCCAGTTGGTTGGTTCGAGTCCCTCGACAATCCGGAATATCCATACAAGCTTAGAGCACTTATCAGTACAGGCAGTCCCATGACACAGTGGCCGGATCAAGAAAGGATACGTAATTCTATGAGCAGACTTGACTTGAGTGTGTATAATGGATTGACCCTGAATATCAATGCGTATTATTTTGACTATATCTTACCTGCTGCAACATGGATCGAATCAGGAGGGCTTTCGCCTGTATCAGATGACAGTCGTTTTGTGTGGACACCCCAACTCATAAAACCGCCAGGAATCGCACGTCCTGATCGCTGGTGGTGGATTGAGCTGGGCAAGAAGATGGGATGGTCTGACATCTTTCGAGATGAACTGAAAGATCCGGTAGAGCTTCAAGATCTAGTTGGAACAAAAAAGGGATATGCTGTTAAACATTTCTTGGCAAAAAAGGATAATTCTCTTAGAGCCCCTATAAGACTGGCGGAGGACCAAGTTCATGAACGAGATACGCTCTTTTTGAATAAAAAATTTGCCACAAAAAGCGGGAAGATTGAACTCTGGACACAGGAGATTGAAAACAGATTTGCCAAGTATGGTCTGACTGCAATCCCACTATTCTTTCTAGATCCGGATTTGGCCAACTCTGCTGAAGACACTATTTCTTATGACAGAAAAACTCTAGTTCTTTCTCCTTACCAGGAAAATAAGACACTGACCTTCAGGGTATCACGGGTAATCGCACCGAAAAGAAAAACAAAATTTCCATTCTATCTCATTAATGGGCGGCCTTCATCTGCGATTATGGGCCATACATCCCACTGGATCAAGAGACTGAATGATATTTCTCCGGATCAGGTCTGCGTAATACACTTTGAAGTGGCAGAAATCCTTGGGATAAAAGACGGTGAACGAATAAAAGTTTGCTCTCCTTACGGAGAAACTGAGGCTAAAACCGTCCTTACCTCTCATATACGAAAAGACACTCTCTTTATTCCTTATTCGTACGGAGAAAAGGCACCTTTTACCCCCTGGAAATCCTTAAATTTTTTGACCAATATGGAGGCAAGATGTCCTGTTTCAGGCCAGATTGCATTTAAAGGGATTCGGGCAGTAATAAAGAAGGTGGATCTCGATCAAACAAAGTAAAATATTTATTGGAAAAGGTTAACAACCCTGTATCGTAAATTGTAAAAACAATTCTAAGAATTGATTGCGAGTGATACAAGTGATTTTTTAAAATAATTAAAGGAAGGAATAATTGAATGAAGAAGGTAATTAATCTTGTTTTGTTTTGTTTTCTTCTTATACTCGGTATAGTTGTAGATGGTTTTGCTGAGGTTTCATCCGATGAATTATTGCAGATATTAAAAGAGAAAGGGCTCGTTACCAACCAGGACATTGAGAGGGCAAAGGAGTCCCTAAAAGAAGAGGGGACTGCACAAAAAAAAGAAATTGTCATGAACGCAGCACGCAGCCCAAAGAGTCTCAATTTTAAAGGCCGAGTACAGGCAAGGTTTACTTCTATTGAGAATGGAGACTTAGAAAGTGTTACTTCACAAAATGCGTTCGATAAATCGGAATTTGATGGTTTTGTGATTCGGAGAGTTCGTTTGCAGTTCTTTGGAAAGGTGGATGAGCGCTGGAAATACCACGTACAGGTCAGTGCGGACGGAGATCACAATGCAGATAATCTTGATCCTGAAGCAGCGGATTACAAACTGAGAAAGGATGAGGTTGGCCTCAAATTACAGGATGGTTATTTTACATATGATAGGGACGAAGATTTCACGGTTGTAATCGGGCAGTTCAAATCGAGATTTTCACCCTCTTATCTCACGTCCGGGCCTTTTTTGCCTCTTTGCGAGCGTCCCCTTGCAATAGACAAGCTTTCGCGAAAGCGTGAGGTCGGTATCAGCATAGAATCCCGAAAGAAAGGACAGCTTGATAGTCGGGGATATGGCGTAAAGACATATGACAGAAAGATATTCTATGCAGTAGGGTTATACAATGGAAATGGGTATAATAGAAACCGCAATGACAATGAGAATTTTATGGCAACATCCATGCTTGTAATGAGGCCAAATCAGCATTTCAATTTCGGCTTCAGCTATGCGTACGATCATGTTGGTTATGATAGCGAGACGACTGTGCTGGGGAGTGCCATGATAGATACAAACGGCAACTATGTATTTAGAGTTAAAGATGGCATGGTTGGAAAGAGGATAAACCTCCTCGATGTCAATTCAGCCCTTGATGCAGGATCATTCCATGTCCAGGCTGAGTATATACAACAAACCGGTCATAGGCTTGATCGAGCTTATGGCTATGGGATTCAGGGACAAGTTGATTTGACGGATACCTTTCAAATCGTAGCCCGGTATGATGAGTTTGATCCAAATGAAGACATTGATAATAGTCTTGACAGCCGCTGGTATACACTGGGAACAAACTGGTTCATACATGGACAGAAGATAAAATGGCAGCTAAATTATACACATCGAGAGGAGATCCACGGAGGGCAGATAAACAACGATATTGTAATCACACATTTTCAGGTTTTGTTTTAGGGGGAATCTTTTGGTTTGCACTGAACTGCGAATTTCTCATTGAATTCAAAGAATCGTTCTTTCAGGCGTTGAATCGGAACTTCACAATAACTTTCCGTAGCCTCTGTAAAATGAACCTCATCCTCATTTCCTCTCAGTTTGCCCTGTGAAGCCAATTCATCATATAGGGTTGATCCGGGCAGAGGGGCAAAGATGCTTATCGAGGCTGAATCGAGTTCCAAGTCCTGTGCAAGACGAAATGTCATATCAATATCTTCCTCTGTTTCTCCAGGCACACCGATCATAAAAAAACCTGAGATGCGAACGTAATTTTTCGCCATCTTGATTACCTTGCGTACCTGTTTTGGGGATATGGCTTTGCGCAGGGTCTTTAGGGTTTTTGAAGAACCAGATTCGATCCCCAGGTCAATCTGAACAAGACCTGCCTCTGCCATTCGAGCAAGGTCGTCTTCTCGTACGAGGTCTACCCTGGTATTGATCTGAAATTTCCCCTCTAAAGGACTTATCTTTCGATATTCGCAGAAGCTTTTCACCCAATCTCTATTGAGGTTAAAGATAGAGTCCTTGAACCATATCCCCTCCAGATCAAGGAGTTTGAGCACCTCGTCCATCTCATTGCTTACGCGTTTGGGGCTCTTGATCCGCGATCGTCTGCCCATGGTTTGGTGTACGGCGCAAAAAGAGCAATTATATGGACACCCCCTTGATATGAGCATGCTGATCGCGCGAATCCCTCTCAATTCCTGGGTATATCCAACGTAAGACAAGGCAGGAAAACTCGTGTAATCCGGCAAAGGAAGCGTATCTAAATCAGAAATAAGGGCTGTCTTCTTTGCAATATGAACCCTGCAATCCGGGGTCTTAAAACAGAGCCCTGGGATTTCATAGGTGCGTTTTTTCATCTTGGATGCCATGAGCATTGCCATGGCCTCTTCACCTTCAGCACGTATGACAAAATCAACCGCATGAGAAGACAAGACTGCATCGGGTCTTATCGTGGGATGTACCCCGCCCATTACTAGGGGTACCTCAGGAAATACGGATTTACATATCTGCGCTATTTCCAGGGCTCGGCGCATAGTAGTGGTCATGGCTGTAATACCTATGAACCGTGGTGCAGATGAGATGCTTAAGTCTCTTTGTAATCGTTTATCTGTAAGTTCATCTGCGGGCATATCTATGAGCCTGCATTCATACCCTCTCGGTTTTAAGTATGAGACAAGTGAAGCCAGGCCAAGAGGCGGCTCAAAAGGGTGGAAATACATATTACCGCCCCTAATATATTCGATAAATCGTTGGCCTCGATCCCTGTTTTTTTCAGGTGGGAAATAGGATGGATTTATCAGAATCAGTTCCGCCATAGGATGTTTATTTACGGGCAGTAAATACCCAAAAGTTATTTTGGAGTTCAGGATGGGAAGCAGTATAACGGGTATGCCTTAGCTGGAGTTCCGTTAATGATTCAATGCGAAATCCGCTAAAGACCTCCTCGATCTCTTCACTGCTAAAAAAATGGTAGCAAGCGTCAATGAAGTCTATCCCATCATCGAGTCGAAATGTGTCTGGTTCGATCTCTTCTCCCATCTGCTGGGCTACAAAATACAAGGTGTTTGTCTTGGAACGGCATGAACAAATGAGGGTTCCTCCGGGTTTTAATACCCGTTTAATCTCTTCTATTGTATGCTTGATTTTCTCTACCTTCTGGAAATAGATTGACCGCCAGGCCAAAGCAGTATCAAAGGATTCGTCTTGGAAGGGAAGCGAAGCCATATCAGCGAGAATGAGGTCGGAATTGGAAGTCTGCCTTGAATGTTTAATACGTTGGTCCAGCCAGTCAAGCCCGTAAATCTCGATTCCGAGGTTATAAAGAGCCCCTAAATGGCGGCCGAGTCCGCATCCGAGGTCAATCACCCGACCAGATGGGGGTGTTGACTTTAGTATTATATCTTTTACCCATGGATTGGGTTTGGAAAGGTCATAGCTTGTGTGCCCACAAAATCTTCTGTGAAGGCATTCGTACAACTCATACGCCACTTTTAACTCCACCAACAATAGATAAAATAGTTTATAAGTTGATAGTACAGCGATAGTTTTCAGAATCAGTAAGCAGGTATTAGCCGGATTATTCGAAAATATATTTCAAGTATAATAGCTCCATGTAGTTTTGTCAAATGATGAACAGGATAGGGTACTGCTGATTTTTAACATTTTTTTCATAGGGCAAACCCAAACCTTGAGTCTCTTCGAAAGGGTTTCGCCAAGATGGCCT
Organism: Thermodesulfobacteriota bacterium; assembly: GCA_034189035.1. Lineage (GTDB taxonomy): Bacteria > Desulfobacterota > UBA8473 > UBA8473 > UBA8473 > JAUXFK01. The sequence goes on along the minus strand of JAXHVA010000006.1, from coordinate 58,961 downwards.
GCTGAAAGCCACAGGATTCCTTTGCTCTTTCAAGTGGTTATCTAAGGGATGGTGATCCATACGGAATAAATGGTCGGAATATGCGGATTAAAGATATACAAGGTTAATGGCGAAACCTTTATTGATTATACTTTTCACTTGATATATTAGATAATAATGAATTATAAATGATAATTTGCAAATAATTGGCATCTGAACAATAGCTTTTTCAGTATTGATCTTTTTTTCAGTTCATCATGTTGCTGTATAGGTTTTCAAGCAGTGAAATATACAATAGACGACCCTCAAAAGAAAAGAGAAATTGAAGAACAGATCAAAACAAAGGAAAATTGGGATTATTGGAACAAGATAAAAAAAAACACTGAGGGTAAAATTATAATTATTGATGACACAAAGCAAAAATAATTATCGCCATATAGAAGCTCAGGCTCAACGGACAATACTATCGGGGTAAAAGGAAGCAGATGGTTAAAACAAAGAAGATGAAAGACTCTAAGAATTCGAAACAAAACAGAGAAGGCGTATTAAATATCCACATATTTTCCCATACTCATTGGGATTTTGAGTGGTATGAAGTTCAGGAAGGATATAAATTACAACTGGTTCGCCTCATCGAGCACCTCCTCGATACACTCGAAAGAGATCCGAAGTTCAAGTTTCATTTTGACGGCCAGGTTATGCCAATTATAGATTATCTGAAAATCCTAAAAGAAGAAGACGATTGCGACAATAAAAACAGGGTAGATGAGGCAGAACGAAAAATTTCTCAATTTGTTAAAAGAAAACAATTGAGCATAGGCCCTTGTTGGAGTACGCCTGAAACATCTCTTATCAGCAACGAATCTTTGATCAGAAATATAAACAGGGGAATCAGGTTTTCACAGAAATTCGGTTTTGCCAGTTCTGTTTTCTATAATGCCGATGCATTCCAATACCACTCCCAGGTTCCCCAGATAATTGAAGGTGCAGGCTTAAAAGCGGCTTTTACATGGCGTGCCTTTAAGCATGGCGAGCCTTTAAAAGACTTGGCCATGTGGAAAGGAGCGGACAGTACTGCTATTATCAAATACCATCCTCCAAGGGCCTACGCCCAGACATGGTATCTGCCGGAAGATCTCCAGGAGACATCGACCATTATCAAGGAAGAAGCAGCGCTTTTGAAGAATTTTGCCGTTACCGACCATGTTCTGATTACGCAGGGAAACGACCAGTTTGAAGCCCAATCCGATGTGAATCAGAAGATCATTAAGATAAATCAGACTATTGGGAAAAACTACAGAGTAGGCCAGATTACACTGGAAGATTTTTTTCAAATCATCGAACGAGAAAAGCCGAAACTTGGCATTCTTCAAGGTGAGCTTACAGGAAATAAATGGGCCTGCACCTTGAGTGGGCAACTGTCTGCCAGGATGTATCTCAAGCAGAAGAACAAAGAGGCGGAAATCTCAATTGAAAAATGGGCGGAGCCGTTTGCCACATTTGCCTGGTTACTCGGTGACGAGTATCCCGCAGGTTTAATGGAAAGGGCATGGGAGTATTTAATGAAGCAGCATTTTCACCATTGTAACGCCTGTGCGATTGATGAGGTTCATCGGGAAGGAGAAGTCAGGTACAAAAATGCGATTGAACTTGCAAGGGATATTACGGATGAGAGCCTGTTGCGAATCGCATCAAAGATAAACAGTTCGGACATGATCAATGAGAATGAGCATAGCCTGGTTATTTTTAACCCCTCCGACATAGAACGGACAGATGTAGTGAATGTGGAGATTGATCTTGGATCGCCTGCTTTAAAGAATGAGAATTGGCAATTGGACAAAGACAATGACAAATTGAAAGGGCATATAACCACAGGTTTAGCTCTAAGAGATAAACAGGGGAAAAGAGTCCCTTTTCAGATTCTCAACAAGAAAGAAGGTCGATATAGATTCGCTTTTATGGCTGAAAAGATACCTCCCTTTGGATATAAGACATTGGCACTCGATTTCCCCTCATGCCAGGAGATAGCAAAGGCCGATAATATTGCTGATGAGAAAGAAGATGTGCTGGAAAACGATATCCTTAAAGTAAAGATCAATAAAGATGGTTCATTGACTATCCTTGATAAAAGGAATAGAAGAGTATTTAAAGATTTAAACATAATAGAGGATACAGCGGATCACGGAGACACCTATAATTATGATCCTCTCAAAAGAGATACCTTGCTTACTTCAAAGGGGGCGAGAGGGAAGGTTACTCTTAAAGAAAACGGTCCGTTTTTAGCTACCTACGAAGCAAATATTGAACTTGTCTTACCTGAGTCTTTGACTTCAGACAGAAAGGCGAGAAGCAAGAAGTTAAAAAAAAATCTGGTCTCTTTCTATATCACTTTAAGAAAAGGGTCCCCACTGGTTTCTATAGCTACAAAAATAGACAACCAAGTGAAAGACCACCGCATGCGAGCTCTCTTTAAAGGAGTAAAGAGCGAGTTTGTTTATGTACAGACCCAAGGGGATATAGTTAAAAGGAAGATAGAAAAGTACAAGGACTATCCTCAAAGCAAGAAGAGAGATACGGCACACAGTGTGAGTGTCGGAAATTTGCCGAAGGAAAAAGGGCCTTCCCCAACGCAGTTCCAGCGTAATTTTGTGGGGATTAACAACGGGACAAAGGGGCTGGTTATTCTGAATAAGGGACTGCCTGAATATGAAGCGAAAACAGACGGGACGATTGCCCTTACCCTGCTGCGTTGCGTAGGATGGCTTTCTCAAGACGATCTTTCCACTCGGGAAAGATTGGCTGGCCCAAAAGTATTGGTTCCGGATGCTCAATGCATTGGAGAGTACACCTTTGAATATGCAATTTTGATTCAAGAAGGGCCATGGGAAATGGATCCTATCTATATCCAGGAAAACCTTTACAGCATTCAGACTCGGTATCTGGAAGTCCCATCTCAAAAAGGGCAGCTTCCATGTGAATTGAGTTTTTTACAAGTCAAACCGGATGCACTCTTTGTGAGTGCAATCAAAAAGGCATACAGTGATAATGATTTGATTATAAGGCTCTTTAATCCCTCTGGAAAAAACATAAAGGGAAGTCTGGAGGTTTTCCCGGGAATAAAAGAGGCTTGGCTTGTAGATCTTAATGAGGAAAAGAAGGAAACAATACCTGTACAACCTGATGGGAGTCTTTTAATTGAAGGCGGATCCAAGAAGATAGTTACGATAAGGATAGTGCCTGAGGATAATCAAAACATAGAAGCGAAGAGCAATTGTAAAGATGATACAAACAAGTAAGAAGATAGTCATACCGTCTGTAGACCTGGGAGCGACCAAAATCGATTTTGCTTTCTTTAGTACGCAAAGAAGAAGAGCTGTCTTAGAATATCCTTCTGTGGAGGTTGTGAAGACAAGAGGCAAGACAGACGCAGAGAGAACCCTGAGACTGATAGCAAGATTGATAAGAGAGAGAACGCGAGAAGCTGAAAACAAGGGCTTGATTGTCCTGAAGTTTGTAGGAATCGGTGCCCCGGGATTGTATTTAAATGACAATAGTGTGGATGCAAGGACTGTCCCCAATATTCCCGGTCTTGCACATATAAAGCCCGCAGAGGTATTGGAGGATATGTTGGGGCAAGAGTGGAAGGTATATATAAACAATGACGGTGTTGTACAGGCACTTGCATCAGCAGATGCGCTTGTCCGCTCTTTTGATTATAAGGAGAAATGGGCAAAGATTGCAGAAGAAACCGGAGGTAAAATCATATACCTTGGTCCGGGTACTGGCTTTGGTGCAGGCAAGGTTCTTGTCCGTAAAGACGGCCAGGTTGCACCCATGCCCGGAGTCCAGGGTCTTTTTGATATCGTAATACGAGATGACAAAACTGCAGAGGATTTGCTTGGCGGAAATGGTCTGGGAAAGATAGCCCAATTACAGGAAAGGATAAATATTGAAAGAGGAAACCCCGTTTTCTTGAAATTCACAAAGGCATATGATGAATGGATAAAATGCCCGGGCAGAGTCACGCAAGAGCAGTTGAGTCAAATCTCCGGCAAGGTTCTTGCTATGGCCTACTTCTCAGAGGATAGAGAGGCGAAGAAATATGCCCAGGAGATACTTGTCCAGGCAGGAAAAGATCTGGCAAGGCTGATCATTCAGTTACATGAAGGAACAGGAAAAAAGAAACTTTTGGATTGGGACAGGGATGATTGGAATGCTGTGAAAGGTACAAAGCTCTTTTTGGTTGCAGGTCTCTTGATCAAACCCATCGGCAAAGAAGTGATTTTACCGTGTGCCAGAGATGCCCTGACAAGGGCAGGCTATTTTGAGAAGGTATATTTGATGGAGATGGATCAACTGCCGATGATCCAGGAGAGAGAAGACAAAATCGGAATTATAGGCGCTTCACTCATGGTTCCAAAAAAAAATATCCTTGAAAAGAAGTGGGAAAATTTCCTTGTGATCGGGCAGAAAAGAATCAACAGGTATATCTGCGAGTTAGCAAAGGAGACTTTTTTTAAAAAGAAAAGGCCGGTCATTATCGCCATAGATGGATATACGGGAATCTTATGGCAAAAGAGTGTCTCGCAGATAGAGCAGAGGCTAGAAAGGGAAGGTTTGAGCTCAATCCAAATAGACTTTTCTTCATATTACAGGTCAGAAAGAGAAATCGAAGAGATAATTCAGCCGTTTATGGGTGAGGGCAGAACATTTGGGCGTATTTTTGGCGGAAGATTGGAAGACCTCTTGGATGAAGAGCGGATTTTTGCACTGAAAGAGGACTTTGAAAATCAAAAGAATAAAAAGCATAAATCGTCTGATGTAATTCTCTGTTTTGGGCCTGGTTCAGCATGCGGGGCTCTAAGAGGGCAGTATGACATTATAATCTATAAAGATATCACACGTGAAGAGATCACAAAACGCTACCAAAAAGGCATGGTTGTTCCTTTAGGGGCAAGAAAGAAGGCGGCCTCAGGCAAAGGGCAACCTGCTTACCTAGCTGGGAAGAGGCTCCACTATATCGACTTTCCATTATTGGACAAACATAAAAGATCGATTCAAAAGCGAATTCATTTCTATATTGATGACAATCTTCCCGGACAACCAAAGCTTATCAACCGGAAAATCTTAGACGAAATGATCTCTTGGCTTGCATCCTCTCCCTTTCAGCTCAAGGCATTCCATGATGAAGGGGTTTGGGGGGGACAATGGCTGAAAAAGATTCGCAACCTGCCAAAAGAGATGGTCAATTGCGCATGGGCCTATGAATTGATGGCCTATCACATGAGTGTGAAAATCCCTGTTGGCAATACCTTTATTGAGGTGCCTTTTGCAAACATACTGGATAAGGAACCAAAACGGATCATGGGCGAAAAGGTCAATAAAAGGTTTAAAGGAATATGGCCAATACGGGTTAATTACGACGACTGTTGGGAAGGAGGGGATATGGCGATACAAATTCATCCTGACTCCTTCTATATTAAAAAGAATTTTAAAGAGTCTTTGCACCAGGATGAGAGTTATTATATTATGGCTGCTACCCCGGATGCCTATGTTCATCTGGGCCTTAAAGATGAAATTGATATATCCGAATTTTACGAAGCTGTACAAAAGGCCGAGACCCAAGGGATCCCTTTTGACCACCGCAAATATGTGAATGTTTTTCCGGCCAAAGAGGGGGACTTGTTTCTCATTCCGGCAGGAACGGTTCATGCCTCAGGCAAGGGTTGCGTCGTATTGGAGCTGAGTGCTACTACAGACAGGTATACCTTTCATTTTTATGACTATTTACGACCGGATTTAAACGGAAAATTAAGGGACATCCATTCAGGGCACGCCTTCAACATGGTGCACAGATATCCTCATAGGATTACTTCCTGGGTGAAAAAGCACTTGATACAGGAACCGAGGTTGCTGAGAAAGGGGGGGGATTGGGCAGAGTTTCTTCTCGGGAGACTCGATGAATTGGTCTTTGAAGTTCGCCGGTTTGAATTTCTAACAACTCTAGAAGACGATACAAAAGGATCACCGCATGTTTTAAGCATGGCCAAAGGGGAAGGGATTATCATCCAATCACAGGTATTTAAGGAGAGACAATTTAAACTGAAATTTTCCGAGACTGTAATCGTGCCAGCCTGTTTCGGGAAGTACGTAATCATAAATCAGGGAGACAGCCCCTGCAAGGTCCTAAAGACCCTGGTTAATATTTGAGGGCTGTTTTTAAATCTCAATTCATCTTATCAAAAGCCTTGCATAAAGGAGGTTCGATGCATTCTGTAAGCGATATAATGGAGAGCAAAGGAATTGTCGTGATCGGGGCCTCCCGGGACCCATTCAAGCCCGGGGCAATGCTCATTGAAGTACTGAAAAGCTCGATCTTTGAAGGGAACGTGGCGGGAATAAATCCCCAAGGAGGGGAGATTCATGGAATTCCTCTATACCTTAAACTCGAAGATGTTCCCTTTTGCATTGATCTTGCGGTTTTGCTCATCCCACCCAAGGCTGTTCCGCAAGCTCTGATAGACTGCTCTCGCAAAGACGTCAAAGGTGTTGTTATTGCCTCTGAAGGTTTTGCCGAGGCAGGGCCTCAGGGAAGGCAGTATCAGGAGGAAGTGCGTACCATTTTGCAATCCTCAAAAATGCGGGGCTTCGGGCCCAATACGCTTGGTGTAATCAACACGGCCACAGGATTGACCACCTCTTATTTTGCTACTGAACAGATGCTCAAGCCAGGGTCTATCGGATTTGCTGCCCAATCCGGTGTCTTCGTTGGTGGTCTTTTAATGCACATAAGCTCCATTGGGCTTCACATCTCCAAAGGTGTAGGTCTGGGCAACAAGGTGGACGTGGACGAATCCGATGTCCTGCCCTATTTCATGGAAGATGAGCAGACCCGTACTGTAGGGTTGTACCTGGAAGACATTCGAGATGGCCGACGATTCTTGGAGACAGCCAGAAATACCGTCAAACATAAGCCTGTTCTGATGCTTAAGGGAGGACGCTCTTTTGAAGGCGCACATGCCATGGCCTCGCATACGGCCAGCCTTGCAGTGGACGATGCGATCCTCATTGGTGCCTTACGACAAGCCGGGGTCCTGCTCATGGGTGGAACCGAAGAATTCGTCGGAACCCTTATGGGGTTTGACTGGATGCCCCTGCCCAAGGGCAATCGAATTGCTTTGGTCACATACAGTGGTGCTCAGGCGGTAATGTGCGTTGATAAGGCCATTGAAGCCGGGCTCCAGATGGCCAGTTTTACAGAGGAAACCCACAAGAAGCTTTCCAAGGTCATAGCAACTCCATATAAAAGGCAAAACCCCATTGACATCTATCCGGACATGACGGCCCACGGTTTTGAGGCGACCTGCTTAGAAATTCTCCGGGCTCTCATGGATGATGACGGCGTCCACGGGGTCATAGTCATTTCCTTTGCCACCCTTGGGGCCGCCCCCTTTCTCCCCCTTGTAGAGGTGATTCAAAAGCGCCGAACCAAACCCGTCTTTTTTTCAGTATTTGGACCCAAAGAGGATGTGAATGCCTGCCAGGATCTCCTGGCCGAACATCGGATTCCGTTCGTGTATTATCCCGAGTTGGCTGCCCAGGCTTTTGCACACATGTGGCGATACACGAAAATCGTAAAGAAATGATTATCTTCCAACAATGAACAGAGAGAGGCTGTTTACAAAGACCGGTTCATTCCGACCACCGTGCATGTGAGAATGGGGGTTCTTTCTGTATTGTTAGTGTTGTAGTTTCGTCCGATTATGTACATATTTTCGTCTCAATTCTGCCTCATGTTTGTGAAAGCGATTTTGTGAAGGTTATAAAAGGAAGAAGTTCCAGGAAAGTACAGCAGGAGTTTCCAGAACTCCGTAAGAGATATTGGGGTCGGCATTTCTGGGGCAGAGGATATTTCAGCGTAACAAGTGGGAATGTGACAGATGAAATGATCGAAGCATATATCAATAATCATGTTGATGCCCACAAGAAGGACTATGCTGAGAACATCTCTTTAGAGTGATCCCTACTTCCAGTCAGATATTTAACTTACCGACTTATAGTCGGTAGTGGTTCAGTTTAGCTGCATTTTGTGTTTGACTCGTCAGCGCTTAAACGATGCGAGTAAGAAAGCTGGTATTAGAATCAGGGCAAATTCATCTAGCCATCCGAAAAACCAGCCTTGGCTAAAATAGAAGTATAATAGAGAGATACATACACACAAATTTAAAGCGCGTATAGAAAGAGGCATTCGGGGTAGATTGCCGACACTACCTCGAACATACTTTGGCGTGCGGAACCAATCGAGTTTCACTCCAAATAATCCCTTTAAATTTCCAATAACGTATGTAGGCAGAACACTCCACGCGTACCAAACCATCATGGGCAAATAAAAGAGATCACGATAGTTCCTCTTCTTAAAAAATATCATTATCAACGGTTCAACAAAGTTGGATAAAATACATAAGTAAAGCAGTACAACAAGCGGTACCCTGAATGTGCCTATAAGGAGCAGATAGCATTCAACCGCATATGAATTCCAAGCGAAAGCGATCCACCATACTGTAGTCATTCCAACCAATATGGCCATTCCAGTCATTAATGTGGTCGTGAAATATGCATTTTGCCGTACAGCGGACAGCTTTTGCATCCAATTGAATTGGCTCGTCTTGAGAATAAGCCGTAAGTACTCCCTGAAAGCCCTTGATGAGCCCGCAGCCCATCGCTCCTGCTGTCTGATCATAGAAAAACGGCAACCTCACCGTAGTTGATCACATCACCCGTGTAAACCCCCTTCCAACCCTCTAACCAAAGGCGATTTGTGAGATCAAGGTCTTCGGTCAGATGCCCTGGCGTGAATCCTCCAACTTTATTGACTGCATCTAATCGAAACAGCGTGCAACAACCTGAGAAAAGTATAGGGTGACCCAGTACCTGTCGCCCAACAAAATCAACGTAGTAGCAGGCCTCTTCTATAAGCGATACATATTTTTGAAAGAGGGTCATTCTGTTGGGAGATGATATTCTTTTTGTTTGAACGAAAGCAGTGCGTTCTTCTGCTTCCAGAACCTCTAATGTCCTTTCCAGTGCATCTTTCTGGGGATGCCAGTCTGCATCGAGTAAATACATGTACTCAATGTTTCGGCTTGCGAGATATTGCCCCACCTTCTCAAGGCTTCCACCCTTGAATCCGACATTCAACGGTCTATGGAAAAATACAAAGTTTGGTGATTCCCATATTTCGATGGGCTCTCGTTTTGGAGGGGAATTGGGTTGGGTTATTTCTTGGTAAAGTCCATGATTGGTGACCTTACTACATCCACGTGAAATGGCAAGAGACCTCAGCTTCTCCACTAATTCAGTATCTGAAGAGTCATCGGCCAGAATTATGAGCTTATTCGGGTATGACAATTCATCGCAGGCCCGTATTGTATCTTCCAGGACATACCGTTCATTGAATGAGACGATAACTACTGCAATTTTTTTTCCCGAGGTTTGCGTTCGTGGCAAGACAGACCGCCATAGGCTGGCAATTCCGTAAAGGTAATTAAAGAACCCAAAGAATGAGAAAAACCCTAACAAGAGACATTGCGCCGTGAAAAGGATAATTGCAGCTGGTGCCATGTTTATTCCCAGGTCGAACTCTCGGATTTATATATCCGACGAGATATTGTCCTGGCAAGGAAAAGAAGCAGGAATGCCCATATCCAGGGCAATATGCCGCGAAAGATACCCCCGCCCAGAAGCAGGCTAGCGGATATAGCGTGTGGAACTTCTGTTGAAATTGATAGCTCGGAAAAATTTTTTTCGGCAAGCCAAAATAGCCCTAACCCCTTCATGGTGAAGGCCATTATATTTTGTGGACCAATCCCATCAACACCTTCAGCCACTTGTTGAATTAAATACGGCCGCCGGTAATGCCATTCTTCCTCCTCATACTCATAAAGGGCCAGGTGCTGATTGTGATGCTTAAGATAGATGGTGACACGGCCAACACTTTCCTGTAAGGAATCAGGCGCGCTGAGTAAAAGTAAATAACCAGCATCCTTGGTTGCCAGTTCTCGGAGGGTCAGATGGCCTTTATCTATTCCAGGCGCATACGCGGTGATCATTTGAACTGATTTATGGTTCGGTCGACCATAGAGTAGCCCATCAGATCCATTGAGTTCAACACACTCTCTGAAGCCGGTTTCTTCAGCCACGCCATTGCTGACCGCCCCGCCACTAATTACACTCCCACTGGTAGCGTTGGCTTGCTGGCCTGAAAAAAACAGGAGTAATATAAAAAAGATTGTTGCCACAAATATGTGCTTCATTTTTTTAGTCTGTGCGTCATCAGCCAAGGAATTACCTCTTTTGGCATACCCTGTGCATCAAACAGCCCCCAGTGGGCCTCAATTTCATGGTGTTTTTGTGTGGTCTTTTTCCAAGGCTGGTCAAATGCCTCGAAATAAAAAAAAGACACCCCTGTTTTTTCAAGCAGGTCAAAAAAAAAAGCGCTGGCTCTCCTCGCTACACCCTTTCAACCCAGCACTTGGGAAGCCTGCTTCCTTAATTATTACTCTGCGACCTGAAGAGGTACCAAGAAATAATGGCGGGTTATGAGCCAATTGACGGCCTCCTGAGCCTCCAATTCCTCCGCCCAAACCGGATGGGCTAACGGGAAGAGCCAATCCGGGACAGTAAGTAACCAGTCCCGATAGGGCCCCTCGATATAACTGTCAATAGGCTCCGAAGTTGTCACCGGCAGTCCGGTTACTCGCCTCAATTCCTTCATTCTGACGGCCAATTCTTTCTGGTTATAACGAACACCCAACCCCTCATTTCCCAGGCAGTAACCATCCACATACGGGCTTTGTGCCAAGGCATTAGTCCACTCCTCCCTGGAAAAAATGTCCCAAATGCCCATGATTACAATGCCGTCAAAACCCTCCTTTCGTACAAGCTGTGGTATGGTGCCAAGAATGCTGTCTGCGCCATATGTTACAAGGCTGCGAAACCCGCTTTTTTGCAACAAGTGAAGGTCGTTTCTAACCTGCGCTTCTGAAGTCCCACTGGGTAACAACCGGGAGTGTAACCCCGTGGCTGGTATGCCACCGCAGGTGATGAAAAGGGTATTTCTGCATGTGGTTTCGCTTTAGAGTCCGAACAGCCAGGAAGAAATGTTAGCAAAAGAAAAACAACAAACAGCGTTCTCATTAGTGGGCTGTTGCTCCAAAACGTATATTATCCAGGTAGATGGTTCCTGACATCTTTACACCTTCAAACACGACCTTCAATTCTGCCAGGTGTGTGATGTCTACACCATAGTCTGAAAACTCATTTATTGGGATGCTAACCTTTTGCCAGGAAGTCGTCACCTTGGTGTATTTTTCTATATCTACACCCCAACGGAAATTTCCGTCGTCAAGATATATATTGAAATTTTCTCCTCCTTCGGCTCCCCTGAAGCGGAAGGACAGGGAGCCACACTCTGAACAATAGATGCCGCCAAGCACTGTGGTCCACCCTGCATAGGATTTTAACTCGCTGGCGTAAGCATTAATAGTACCAATATTGCCTCCGTAGGATAAGCGATATATTCCATTGGGAGAACCTTTCGTGTACTGTCCATTAATCGCAGCAGCACCACTGGCAAATGTCGTCTGCCTTCCTCTAAGGAAGTTTCGCTCACTGGAGTTCTCAAAGTTATCAACCATAAACGCTTTTATTCCCTTCTTGAATTCAATGTTATCAACTAAGAGCGTGCCTTTGTCATTCAGATTATTTTTGAATGACAAACTGAGGTTCTCAAGCGTTCCCCAATCCTTTACATCGGTAAAGGCGACGAGTGGAATTGTGACTTTTTGCCAGGTTGTTGTGATGTTCTCCGGCAGATAGTGACTTAACATCACTTTGCTTTCATGGCCTGACCGATCTTTCAGTCCGACGAAAAGGTTGTTATCCTTTTTCCCTTTTACGAAGAAAGTTAAGGCGTAATATCCTCGAAGGTCAAGACCTTGCAGAGGGCTTATATATCCAGCGTAGCTGTCAGTCTGAGATACGTCATAAGAAAGCTCAAGGGAGTGACCTTTCCCGCCGGCATCATCACTATTGAAGGCTTTCTTCAGGCTTCCGCCAATTGAGTTCATAAAGGTTGTTACGCCTCTTCCGAGTGCATTGGTTTCTTTCTTTTGATTGAAGTTGTCGATGAGAATGGCTTCACTGTCGATTTTAAGACCTGCGAACACCTCCCTGCTGATGGTAAAATTATCGATATAATAGAAGGCATCTTTTGCATTCTTCCCGAATTGGAGTTTCATATAGCCTCCGACATCCCAGTGAGCCATGATCATCTATTCCACTATGGTGTTGCCGGTCTTTGTTCTCAGCATGTCATACAGGTTAAACCGCGCCGTATGCCACTTGTCATCTGCCATAACATCTTTGATATCACCGATGTGGGCGATGTTGACCCTTTTATCCTTTAACTCTTTCGGATCATCAGTAAAGCCGATGTTATACCAACGACCGGAGACCTTTACCAAGAAGTTGGTCTTTACGTCTGACGGAATATGGTAATCGAACTGAACCAATGGATATTCTTTTGCATCAAAAGGCATTGTTATCACATTGACCGCGAAATTGCCTCCCACATGGGTATTGGTAATCTTTGCCGCATGGGTTTTGTCGAATGTAGCTGAATTGTCAAGTGTGACGGTGGCACCCACTTCATTATCACGGTTTGACCATTCAGCTAAACCCTCTTCAAATGTATTTCTTGCAAGATAGTGGCCGTTGGATGAAACTAAGCTGACCGGCTGCATGTGCGATCTTTCTTGTAATGTATTTTCTAAAACAACAGACCCTTCACCGGTGATGTCACTCGTCATCAATGCATAGTGAGTGCGAGTGAAGCTTTCGCACCTTGGCAATTACGGTGTTTTCATTTTCATCTCTTTTCGAATCAATATATTCCCATTCTTTTGTTTTTGAATTGAATCCATAAATTCCTAGTTGGTTTTGATTTGCGATGCTGATCTCATCTTTGTGATAGGCTATCTGTAACAAAGCCTCTTTTGTGAATTGCTCGTCTGGTTCTCTGACTTCATAAATATTTCCGATGACCTGCCGTTCAGATGGCGAATCAACTTGGTCATTGTTAGCTTCAATCAGTATCAATCGGAACGAATCCATAATCGCTTGCTCCGTCACAGTGAGAACGACTCGTCCATCCTTACTCTTTACGCTCCCGCCCCAGGCGTTGGGGATCACATTCGCCACGTCGACAGTTACCCTGTCTTCAACCGTTGAACCATCCTTCCCTGTAACAACAAGCCTTATAGTGTATGCCCCCTTCAGGTTGATGGGATGGTCTTTGGGATGTGAAGGGAGGTACAGATAATTCTTGAGACCGGTATCCCAGGTGGTCAAATTGCCCTGAATTGTTAAATCAGTTGAATCGTCCATGTCTGCAGGCGTAACTTTCTTAGTCTGGGGAATTGTGGATGTTGCTATGTTGATCCAGTCTGATGGTTCCCTACCTTCTCCATATTCCACCTCGTATTCTTGGAAATTTTTCCCATAAGTAAGGCCGAATATGGGGACGTTGGCGCGTACAAGTGATGATTCATACGGCACAGAAATTTCCGCAAAAAATTTTGTGAATCAGATATGGATTTGTGATGAATGCCCCGTGTGCCTTTTGTTTTGGAAGTTTGGATGAATGTTGGATCGCCCGATGAGACACTTCCACCACCTCCCTCTTGGGGGTCACCCTTCAAAACTTCATTAATTATTCGAGATGGTACTGTAATGCAATTATCGATATCCCAACTATATGGATAATTCATATTCGTTGCTTTGTAAAAAGCATCAAGCAAATCTTTATCCTGTTGCGGTGTAGTCATTCGAACTCTATACAACAATCCCCAAGGCCTTTTTTCTTGTACTCTCCATTCCCCTACGCTAAGAAATGGGTTTCCGCTCGGGAAAAATTCGAACCATCTTATTCCTGTTCTTGATGTAATATCTGAAATGCCATAGACTTGATGTGCACCTTGGGATATATAAAATATGTTTAATCCTTGAGGATCAACCAAATTAATCGGATTATTTAGAACATAACCATACAGATTTACGCCACCCAGATAACTAATAAGATCAGTTGAGCTAAATCTTCCAAGAATCGAATCATAATACCTTGCTCTGTTAATAATGTAATCCTACCTCTGGTTCAGATTCCCTTCCGGTGAATTGATATGGATTGCCTACAGAACTCGCATTACTGAGCGTTCCATAGGCGTCATAAGAATAAGACTCAACAATATTCTCTGAAATATCAGTAATATCAGTTACACTTCCCAATCCATCCTGACTATAGAAGTAGCTTCCACCGTCTCTATTCATCATCAGCACTTCATCAATCCAAATTCCATAAATATATGTAGCCTGAATCATATCTGCATCATCCTTTTCCATAATGACCCGAAAGCCGTCATGGATATAGTTGGTTGTGCCAGAACTGGTTGTTTTTGAAATTCTCCGACCAAAAGGATCGTAGGTGTAAGTAATAGTTTCCGTACTTGTATCCACCTGGATGACACGATTTTCAAGGTCATAGGTATATATTGTCGTCTCTGAAGGGGTCGTTTTGCTGGTCATGTTTCCATTGGCATCGTATGTATATGTTTCTCCATCAACATCTGTATATTGATTGAGGTTATTGGTGGTGTAATCGATAGGCAGACCATCAACTATTTCAGAGGTTCTGTTTCCTGACGAGTCAAAGTTGTAGGATGTGGTGGAGCCGTCCGGATAAATAACATTGGTTAACTGATGAATAGCATCATAGGTATATTGAGTTATACCATCCAGGGTTGTCATGGTCAATCGGTTCCCAACATTATCATAGGTATAAGCAAAGCTGGATATAACATCTGCCGTTGATTTGCTGTTAATTAGCTCCAACAATCGGCTGGACTGGTCATAGCTGTAAGTAGAATAGGTGCCGTTTTGAAGGTCCCGGCGTATTACTCTGCTGAGCTGGTCATAGGTATAAGCCGCCACCAACTGACCTGAATTGTTGATCTGTGTAAGTCTGTTTAATCCATCATAGTTGTAATCCAATACCATTCCATCGGGATACGTAAGCTGTGAACGATTACTGGCTGTATCATAGCCATAAGAAACGACCTCTCCACCTGGAAAAGTTGTTTGCGTAACCCTGCCTGAGCTATCGTAGTTAAAATTGATCGTTCCATTCTCATCTGTTGCGCTGATCAGCTTTCCTGCCTCATCGTAAGCAAAGCTGTCTGAAGAGCCATCAGGAAATGATTTGGTAATAAGCCTGTCTGAAAGATCATAGGAGTAATTTATGGTTTGGCTCATTCTATCCGTCTTACTGCTGGGGTTTCCAAAGGCATCGTAAGTATATGTCTCGGAAGAACCATCAGGATAGGTCATTGTGATCAGATTGCCGTTGGTATCATAATCAAAGGTTGTGGAGTTGCCATTCGCGTCTGTCAGGCTGATCAGTTTTCCGTTGCTGTCATAGGAAAAGCCTTCTGTGTTGCCGTTGGGATAGTTCCTGGTAATGAGGTTACCGTTTGCATCATATCCAAAAGATGTTGTATTTCCATTTGCATCAATCAGGCTGGTAACCTGATTGAATAATGGTTCATAATTCAGCGTAAAAGTGTTCCCCTGAGCATCAGTGGCAGTCAAAACATTGCCCTGGGTGTCGTAAGTAAGGTTGGTTTGATTTCCTGCAGCATCCGTACGGCTGGTTAGATTAAGATCAGCATCATACGTCATTCTGGTAATATTACCCAGAGGGTCAGCTACTTCTGTTACCGAAGCGTTGTTATTATAGGTTAAAATGGTCTGATTTCCAAGGGCATCGGTAACAGTCATTTTATCAGCCGCTGGCACACCATATTCAAAAGTCTGACTGTTATTCCCTCCCGTGCCAGACACAGTTTCCAGCCGGTCATCAGCATCTGCGGTAAAAAAGGTCTGTCTTCCAGCAGGATCAGTAACGGTTGTAAGGTTGTGATCGGCATCGTAAACGTATGTTGTTACAAAACCACCAGTATCTGTAATAGATATCAGGTTGCCAGCTCCATCATATCCGTAAGTGACAGACCGCCCTGCTGGGTCGGTAATAGAGTGAATTCTGTTATTGGCATCATATGTAAACATTGTTATTTGCCCGGAAGTGTCGACAATATAATCTAAGAGCCCATTGGCTAAGTAATAAAGCGTTAATGCATTTCCATTTCTATCTTGGATATTGACGAGTTTTCCCGAAGCATCAAAATAAAATAGGGTGCCGAATTTCTCTTTCAACTGAAAGGTTCCATCCGAATTTTTCGTCAGGGTTCGAAGGACGCCTTTCGGAGGGTTATAAGCTCCACCGCCTGTTGGCGTAAAAAAAGACCCTGAACCATCGGAATTGAACACCTTAACAATTCCATCAGCACTTTCCACAACATGCATAAGATATGTATGTGTCCATCCGTAACCGAGAGAATTGTCAAACCCCGAATCGAGAAGATAGGTTCTAACAACTCTAACTGGAATCCCCACTGAGGGCATACTGATATCAACATCACTTACCAATTTATTGATAACAGGAGGATTTGGTGCCAGGGTTATGGTTAAGGAGCTATCAGTCGTTGCTTGTCCGGCGTTATCCGTGAGCGTGACCTCAACATCATAGTCAGAAGCTGGAATAAGTCCCGTTGTGTCCCAATTATAGAAAATAGAACCAAACGTTAAAGGTTGAAAGCCTGAATCATAACCCTGGGAGGCAGAAGTGATCCGTATGGTGCCGCTGATGAGATCCGATTCACCAGATGTTTCTGTATATCAATCCTTACCATTCTCCCTGTCGAATAGACGTTGTCATTATCAGAAAACACACTGGAACCAACTTGAACTATTTCCGGCGGATTATCGCAAGGCAACTGTTCATCTTTCAACTTGTTGAATCGCCAGCAGTGTTTTTCCTCCCTAAACTGCAACATCTTGCATCCGTCAAACAGACTAACCATCAAGCGAACCTCAACAGGATTAGTAAGATCAGAAAGGTTCAGACTTCTCGTCGCAGCATTAAAGCGGCTTTTTTCGTGTTAAAAACTAACCAGGAAATTCCGGATTTGCCCCACTCACCTATATAAATGAACCGTGAGCCCAGGTTAAAAAAACTGCTAAAAGGAACGGTTTCTGAGAAGGAACCAAATTCAAGGGTTATTGAATCAAGCTCATCAAAAGATATGCCTTCAAAATTTCCACTAACTCTGAATACATCTTTATCAGGTTTATTTGTATTAAACCTCACACTTACAGAATCAGCTCTAAAAGTATTTGCATCAGCAGGAGTGCAATAAATAGTGGCAATAAAGACTAATATCAGTGAAAATCCCCAACCTCTATTGATGCCTTTACATTTTTTTCGAGTAGACATAATATGATTCCTAATCTTAAGTTTCACTAATTAATATGAGGAGTTTCAATGCCCATCACAGAACTGGACTTGTGAATTTCCCACATCCGGCTCCTCAGTCCAACTCCCCTAACAGGTCACAAGTAAAAGCTTTGTACCATTTTTGGTTTCGGCAATGGATAGTGCTCAAGATATTCTGTAAATCTAACCCAACTTATTTTTCGCTTCCAACTGCGCCGGTTCATCCATTTCCTCACCATTCTTATGGTAAATTTATAGAACTTTGTAGTTGCTGAAGGAATGGGGGCAGTGGTAAGAAAGTAACTAACATGATCGGACCTGCAGTTTGTAGAGGCGAAACTATCCCACAGCTAAATCCTTATCAACTTAGAATGTTACTCGGTTACTTATTTACTACCGTTCCCCTTTTCTTTTTTGAAGCATCTGGTCTTCATACATGCGGAGTGTCCATGAAAAAAATGATGCATGGAGGTCAACATCGCGACAGAAAACCAAGACACCTTTTAGGACTTCATTCCTCAATACAAAGTCTTCACAACCGTTAAGGACCACCAGGTCAATGACATTCTCGCCTATCCTATCTTCTATACCTTTTATAAACCTGTAAACCTGATCTACATCAGGATTCCTATAAAAATACACAGCCATATCAAGATCAGAGCCTTGCCTTAAATTCATTCCCCTTGCGGCAGAACCCAAGATGTAGGCAAAGGCTACATCCTTGTTGGCTGATAATATTTCTTTTATTTGTGGCAGTGGAATATCATTCATACCTTAGCACTTCATCGCGAAATCTTCTTATATCACCCAGGTTTTTTGTCAAAATCGAATAAACGATTACTTAATTTTCATCCTTTGTGGTGCTCAAATGGGCATGAGGTTTGTTTCGGATTTGGTGAGATGGGGGACCCATTTTGATGCTAGCAAAGAAAAAGCATAATAGTCAAAAACAAAATCGCTACCAATTGGGAATGGAATAGGGGAGTGTGGCAAGAAGATAACTAACATGATTGGACATGCTCTTTGTAGAGGCGAAACTATCCCAAAGCTAAATCATTATCAGCTTAAAATGTGAATTGGTTACTTATTTACCTCCTGTCCCTCTTTTTTTCCCACAAAGATCGTAAAGAACGTCTGAGTCCGAGTATCCCGCTTCGATTCGCCAAGCAGGACCTGAAATTGCTTCAAGAGATTATGATTGAATATAAATGTTAGGTGTTTGTCACATTGTGCCACGCAAATATTTTTGTCGCTCTTCTTTGCTGAATTTCTCGATCGCGTACCTGAGCATTGTCCTTGGCATTTTTTGATAATGGGCTTTTAAGAACGCGACTTCTTTGGCTAAGTCTCGTTTTCCAACTTCTCTAAGCATCCAGCCCACTGCCTTATGAATTAGATCTTCTTGGTCGCTGAGTAATTGCTCTGAAATCTGCAATGTATCGCTAAATTGGCCTTTCTTAATAAAGTAAAAAGTAGACATGATCGCTATCCGACGTTCCCAGAGCGAATTCGACTTTGATAAATTATACAACACGGATTTGTCCTTGTTTTCTAAATAAGTGCCCACAATGTGATGGGCCGAGCAATCAACTAAGTCCCAGTTATTTATATACTGAGTGTTCCTCAAATATAGATGATAGATCTCTTTTTGCTCATCGGCGTTGGATTTGGAAAAGCGAAAAACTAAAAGGAGCAATGCAAATAGCCGAACTTCGTGATACTCAGACTTCAAAAGTTGTTCTGCTAAACTCAATGGAGTATTGTTATACTTCTTGACTGTCTGACGAATAACTGGAACTCGGATACCGAGGAACTTATCCCCAAAACCATATTCACCCTCTGCTGTTTTGAAAAAACGCTGAGAGTGTTTAGCTATTTCAGGATTAGCCAAACTACGCAAATGATTTGTCACCTCTTGATATACCATCTAGTATCCTTGCTCATTTATGCGAATGAGCAAATCAATACTATTGATTATCTTCCAACAATGAACAAAGAGAGCCTGTTTACAAAGACCGGTTCATTCCGCAGACCGTCTAAATCAATAAGAAGTACCTCAGCATTTGGATTCCATGCAGGCAGTGGGGAACCGGAATAGGCAGCCTTTATCCTACCTTGTGATACATCCGTGTGAAAGTGTGTGTGACCGAGTGCAAAGTAGTCCCAGTTCGAATGGAGTATCTGATTCGCATAGATGGGAGAGGATCGATGTCCTGACTCACCTTCTCCGTAATAAAACCCATGCCCCATGGCAATATGCCATGCCCCTTCGTTCCTGCAAGGCAGACCTGCTAAAGGTTCAAAAAAGGAGGTATGCTGCTCCATGGCGCGTCCCCAGACTATAACCGGAAGCCCTGGCGCTTCAAGGATTTCTCCTGGAGGATTGGTAATCACATAAGGATGCATGTCCTTCGTTGTCCAGTCGGATCCTGTAAAGGTGTCTGAGTTGTCGAGACAATCATGATTTCCGGGAATAATAATAGTCGGAGGTTCCAAACGAGACAATTCATCTAACACGCTTGAAACGAAGCGTTTCGAAGGATGATAATCATCAAAGAGGTCTCCTGCGATAAGCACGAGATCAATGCAGAGTTGATTTGCAGTGTCAATAAGCGCTTTTAGAATTGTACAGGAGTCATCGAACCGCGGGGGACCATCTCCGGTTACGCCCTCTTTGCTTCCCTTCAAATGAAGATCTGCTGTATGAAGTATTGTAACTCTCTGACGATTTTTCTGACTAAGAATAATATTCAAGGGGCCTCTACCTCACATGGCTTTCAAATCGCCCTGAAGACGTCCTCATCGGTTAAAAACCCTTGAGCTTCAGTAAAAGGTAATGCCTTTTTCCGAAGGACACGAAATTTTTGCGACTGCAACATATTGACGTAGCGATTCGCGTACAATGTTACACACAGGTTTGTTCTGCTCCTTACTGAGCCTTTAAAAATCAGATCTTAATTTATTTGGTAATTTTATGGTGAGCGTGTCCATAATAAGATATTGTAACACTCAGATGGGATTGGTCAAGCGTTAAATTGAGCTGTATATGCACCCTTGCTATGCTAAATGACTTGAAACTGATGTGGGCAATAGCCCGTTGATGGGTGAGGACTATGTTTTGTTCTGTATCTTTTCTCTGAGAGAGAGATTGTCTGTAAACCATCTGTATGCAAGCAAGCCCCCGGACAGAATCCCTATAGTAATAAAGAATTCAGACCAACGAGGAAAGTAGGCCTCCCAAGAGGCGTTTGTCTCGATGCCGACAATAGACACGTTTACACGGTTCCAGACAACTCCTGCTGCTACAATGAAAACAGCTAGGAAAAGCCCACCTTCTCTTTTTGTAAAGCCTGATATAAAAAGGAGTATTGGTATGATAATGCCTATACTGACCTCCAGCCACCAGGAAACAGATGGGATGCTTACCTGAAAAACTTCTCGAAGAGCTCCCCTTGCCATAATATCGCTGATCTGTGTGATCAGGTAAATCCCAAGGAAAAATGGCAGGGTCTTTGACAACCCCTGCAGCAGACCAAAGTTTGCTCTGTGCCCAAGAAACCTGTCACAGCAAATGGCTTCAAAGATTACCATAGCAGGACCGACCATAACAGCAGAAAGAAAGAAGAGGACAGGGAGAAGTGGAGAATACCATAGAACATGGAGTTTATGTGGTGCCATCAGGTAAATCGTCCCAAGTGATGACTGATGCAAGGTGGAGAGAATAATTCCTGCTATTATTAAGAGAATGGGCATTTGCTGGTCACGTGGTATAATGCCGATTCGCATAGATATTTCCCAGGCTAAAAAAATTGTAGCCATGAAAAATGCCCATACCCATGAATGAGTCATGGCAAAAATAAATATGCTCAGTATGATAATGACAAGCCATGGTACAAGTGATTTCCAGTTTTTGTGTGTCTGCTCCATGTTGAATCTTTCAAACACGGCCGGAAGAAACTCAAGAAAGAGAACAAAGGTGTAAAAAATGACGCACCATCCTACTTCGTATAAAGGAGAGGTATGATTACCGCTGAATATGATATTAAGCAAATTCCAGGGACGTCCCAAGTCAACAATCAGGGCTATTATAAACATGATATATCCCAGAAAAGCAGTTAAGATTGCAGGGCGGGATAGCTCGTTGAATTTGTTCCTTCCGAAAAGATGAATTGTGCCGGCGAGCACAAACCCTCCGGCTGCCAGGGCAATACCTGCAAGGATATCAAAGCTGATCCAAAGCCCCCAGGGCATATCGTCATTCAGATTTGTTATTGATCCAAGGCCATATGCAAAACGTAAAAGAATCAAAGCAATTCCAAGTATTGTCAAGGTCCACAATACAATAAATCCGGGTGATACGTATGCCTTTCCATTATTCATGATTAACCTTAACAAGAGCTTCTATTTTTGTATCAATTTAGTCCTATGTAAATAAAAACTATCTTCGAGCTTCGACGGCGGTTAAATTTTAATCGCTATCTCTTTTTTCATTTTCAATCCTACGGTTGATGATCCAAGCTAGAAAGCCAAGGATAGTGCCAAGCCCTGTCATGAGATAAGGTATTGATTCCATAGCAATCCTCGATTTTTCAGCAATGGGGGTTTTGGGGAGGTCTATTCTGAATCCAAGCTTCTCAAAAGGCACGCTGGAAAGATAAAGAACCCCGGTTCCTCCGACTTCATGCCTTCCGTAGATATGGTTGACATATTGGGCTGGGTTTTGTATTATCCTTTTTTCAGCATTCTTGATAAGGTCATCCCTATCACCGAACACTATTGCATCAGTAGGGCATGTCTTTGAGCATGCAGGCTCCATACCAGCATCTGTTCGGTCAACACATAGAGTACATTTTCTGATTTCAGGAATTGCCTTGTCCCAGTCAAAACAGGGGATATTAAAGGGACAGGCCATCTGACAGTACCTACACCCAAGACATCGACTTGAGTTATATAAAACAGCACCGCTTTTCGATCTATTGAGAGCGCTCACAGGGCATACGGATACGCACGAAGGTTTTATGCAGTGAAAGCACTGGCGCTTGCTGAAAACCCAGTCATAGCCCACGGAGCCCTTGATGTCGTTAAATTTGATGACAGTCCATGTCCTTGACGACAGTCGCCCAGGGTTCTCGTATCCTTTTCCTTTAAAAAAACCTGTTTTCTCCGCAGAAAGACTGTTCCATTGTTTACATGCCACCTGGCATGCGCGACATCCTATGCATCGTGTTAAATCAATGAGCAAACCCTTCATGTTTTTGCCTCTTCTATCTTATTAATATCACAAAGGAACGCCTTGAATTCAGGGATCATTGTATTGGCATCACCAACGTGAGAAGTAAGAATGTTCGCACTATCGCCTTTTGCAATACCTGAATACCCGAACTGCCATATAATCCCAATTTGATGAACAGATCTATTACATATTTTAAAAGGCGAGAAACGCTCAGTAACAAGGGCATAGGCCTTGATTTTGCCCCGGGCTGTTTCGATGAACACTCTATCGCCATTTCTGATCCCTTTCAATTCAGCAAGCTCTCGGCTCAGCTCAGCAAATACATCGGGCACAAGTTCTACGAGCCAGGGCAGGTTTCTTGTCATTGCCCCGGCCTGCCAGTGCTCGCTGACCCTATATGTTGTCCCGACAATGGGGTAACGTTTTCGGTCGCCAATAGGATTACCTTGTGGCACTTCTTTATGCCAGAGTTTTATCGCAGGATTAGCCTGCTGTGATGACAGCAGATTTGGGACAGGGCTTTCGAGAGGTTCATAATGTTCAGGCAATGGGCCGTCTACAAGGGTTGCGGCCCACAGCTGGCCATGTCCGTCCGGTTTCATGATAAAGGGGTGCTTTGTTCCAGGAGACCAGCTTCCATCGGGCACATCGCCTCCGAACCATTTTCCTGCCGGTCCTGTCCATCTGATCACCCAGCGACTGCTGTCCCAGGGTTTGCCTTTTAAATCGACTGATGCCCGGTTGTAAATAATTCGACGATTGATAGGCCAGCACCATGCCCATTCAGGGAAAATGCCTATATTGTTCATGGCATCTTTTTGATTGCGTCGGGCCATCTTGTTGTCATTTTTGTCCTTCCCAGTATATGATCCACAGTAGAGCCAGTTTCCAGAACATGTTGAACCGTCGTCCTGCAGCCAGGAAAATGACGGCACCTGATCTCCCTTTTTAAAGTGCCTGTCATTGACTGTCTTGTCTTTTGTGAAGCAGCCATTTATCTCCCTAGCGACCATATGTACATCAGGCTCTTTATGTGGATCCACCCCGCTTCCGTTTCCATAGTTCCAGTTGAGTTTTAAAATAGGATCTGGAAAGATCCCTTCTTCTTTATATTCATCACGAATTGATTTGTAAAGCGCGTCAATAATCCATAGATCCGACTTGGATTCACCAATAGGTTCCACTGCCCTGTACCGCCACTGTACCCATCTGCCGCTGTTTGTTATGCTGCCTTCCTTTTCAACAGATGAGCAAGCAGGAAGCAGAAACACCTCTGTATTTATCTTTTTCGGGTCAACGCCTGGACGTTTCCAGAACTGTGCTGTTTCGGTCTCCCACAGGTCAACTGCCACGAGCCAGTCAAGCTTTTCAAGCGCTAAGCGTTCTCTGTTAGCGTTGGGTCCGCCGACAGCAGGATTCTGCCCAAAGCAGAAAAGGCCTTTTATCCTTCCGACATGCATTGCTTCAAATATAGATATGTGAGAGCAATCT
This sequence comes from Thermodesulfobacteriota bacterium, assembly GCA_034189035.1. Classification (GTDB taxonomy): domain Bacteria; phylum Desulfobacterota; class UBA8473; order UBA8473; family UBA8473; genus JAUXFK01. The sequence continues at coordinate 34,812 of JAXHVA010000006.1, read as the reverse complement.
TCGCTTCGCTTAGGGAGATACTGATATCCGAATTCATTATCCTTGTTTGCATTATCGCCATACCATGCCTTTAAAAGAGACACTGTATACTTTGGATAATTGCCCCACCAGTTCGCGGACCGGGGATCAACTGCAATGGGTGTCCATTCTTCAAGATACTGCTTGAGAGTCTGATTCTCCCTAACTGGAGACTTGAGATAACCTGGCAGAATGTCGAAAAGGAGACACATGTCGGTTGAACCTTGCACATTCGATTCTCCTCTGAGTGCATTTATGCCGCCGCCTGAAAGACCTATATTGCCCAGTATAAGCTGTAATAGGGCATAGGATCGTACATTCTGTGTGCCATTTGTGTGCTGTGTTGTACCCATAGCATAAAGCCAGGTTGCCACGCGATCCGCTTTATAGGTCGATGTAAAGAATTCACATACCTTTATGTATGTCTCTTTGGGGGCACCTGTGATATTGCAGACTGTATCAATATCATACCGGCTGTAATGCTTTTTCAGAAGTTGGAACACGCAGCGGGGATGTTCAAGAGTCATGTCCCGCACAGGATTTCCAGATGAGTCAAGTTCATATTGCCATGTTGATTTGTCATAGGAACGTGTTTTTTGATCATATCCTGAAAAAAGACCATCCGTAAAATCAATATTTTTATTTATAATAAATGAGGCATTCGTATAATTTATAATATAATCCTTTTGAATACGTCCCTTTTCAAGGGCATAATGAATTAGCCCTCCTACAAAGGCTATATCCGTTCCACTTCTCATTTTACAGTATATATCTGCCATTGATGATGTGCGGGTGTATCTCGGATCAACACTGATAAGAATCGCGCCTCTTTCCCTCGCTTTGGCTATCCATTTCATGGCAATTGGATGATTATCTGCTGCATTGGAGCCGCAAACCATTATTATGTCCGAGTTCTTTATATCGATCCAATGGTTTGTCATGGCCCCTCTACCGAATGTTGCCGCCAGACTGGCGACTGTGGAGGTGTGTCAGATACGGGCCTGGTGTTCAATGAAGGTAATGCCGAGTGCTCGCATCAGTTTTACTAAGAGATAACATTCCTCATTATCGAGTGCTGCTCCGCCCAGACAGGCTATGCCCTCAGTCTTGTTCACTTTCTTACCTGAATCTGTTTCGAGAAATGTTGTATCGCGTGTTTCTTTCACCTTCATGGCGATCTGTTTCAGGGCCCAATCCCATGGCTTTTCTTCCCATCGGCCACCGCCTGGCGCTCTGTAGAATACCCTGTCGAGACGTCTTTCATTGTTTATAACCTGAATCAAAGCATTCCCTTTTGAGCATAAAGATCCCTCATTTATGGGATGTTCTGTGTCTCCTTCAATGTTCACAACTTTCTTCCCCTTTGTGTAAACAATCATACCACACCCTACGGCACAGTATGGGCAGATTGTTGTTGTTACATCGGCCCCTTTTATTCTTAAGTCTTGTTTTTCTATTTCTGAAGAGGGGGGGACAATACAGCCTGTACTGCCGATAAGCGCACTGCAGCCAAGGAATTTTAGAAAATCTCTGCGGGAAACATTCATTTTGCACCTCCTATTGATGAGCTCAGCAACAAAAGCAATGACCTAAACAAGGCTAAAGAATGGGGGAGAGAGAAAAGGGCTCTTCTTTATATAGCACCAGCCTGAGTAAAATCCGATATCAGGCAATATCTCGACTATAAATCTTCTTACTCAGATTAATTGTCTCTGTCTCTTTTTTCTTGCGAACTCGAATATTCAGCATCTCAACCCCAACAGAAAACGCCATTGAGAAATAGATATATCCTTTCGGCACATGCACATTGAAACCTTCTGCCATTAATGTAAAGCCAATTAATAAGAGAAAGGCCAGCGCAAGCATCTTAATAGTAGGATTATTATCTATTAAAGTGGCCAATTGGTTTTGCAGGAAATAACATTACCCCTATTGATAATAGGATCGCTATTACCATTATTGAGAAATGCGCAACGGACCCCACTGCTGTAATTACCGAATCAGGGGGAAAAACAATATCCGATAATGCTATCTGTGCCAATATCTGGAAGAACTTGGCATGTTGAGTAACGGCTTCAGTCCGATGAGTTATTTCCAGGCTGCTGTGTATTTCGTGTGTTGATTTACCGAGAAGAAAAAGCCCGCCAAGTATCAAAATGATTTCTCTGCCATACATTTCATTACCAAAGATCGAAAACCATGGTTCAATCAGGCTCATTGCCCATACGATACTAAAAAGCAAGGCTAACCTAGTAAACATCGCCAATCCCACCCCTAATTGTCTAGCTCTATTTCTTTGCTCTACAGGGAGCCTGCAACGAGAATTGATAAAAAGATGATATTGTTGATCCCTAATACAATCTTGAGTGCGATCAGTGTGCCCAAAGCAAACCAGGATTTTGGATGAGTTACCCATTCAAACATAAAAACCTCTTTCTTTATTGCTAAACATTGCTCTTCAGCCTAAGTTGATATGTCGGCTACAAGATCAAGATAGACACGGCCTTTTATTCAATAAAGTCAATCTCAAAAGCAAAGGTTGTCCCTAATTTTGTCACGTATGAGTTGACTAATTTTTGCCTATCTTTTTGTTGAGACTCGAATTATAGACTTTCAACTATAAATGTAACTTATATAAGTATTATTTTGACAGGCATGAAGCAATAGGATTTTTTCCATCGAACGGCGGGTATATGCTGTGCCCGTAAGCCAAAGGCTGTGGGGTATCAGAATCATGCCTTAGTTGGTAATTACATTATCAATCTGTTGCCAAAGTTAACATGTATATTCGAAGACAGGGAGAATTAGGAGAGATACCCTAAGTCCCCACGGATTTACTTGGTCTGATGGCGAAAACAACCGCTCCATTCGGCTGCGGGTGGTGTTTTTAGAAACTGTTCAATCCGCTCTTGATAGAGTTGGTAGAGCTGCTGCGGTGCTTTTCGATTGAGGATCGCCAACACTTCTTGTGCCTCAACAAACTGATGTTGGCGAAAGAGTTGCAACGCGTTGCGCCATTGCTCAAGTTCCGGATCGGAGTCTTGACCAAGACGCAGCGGCTCGAAAATTTTCACTGGCTGCTCATTTCCCTTGACCTGTACCAGATCAATGGGCCGGCAGGTGATCTCTCCAGCCAGTAGTTTGTAGGTCGATTCAGCAATCAGAATGTTGGTCCCGTAGATCTTATTCAATCCTTCAAATCGGGAAGCTAGGTTCACCTGGTTTCCGATCACCGTGTAGTCGAACAACTCTTCGCTGCCAAAGTTCCCGACTCGCATTGGACCGGTGTTGATACCGATACCTATATGGATTTCCGGAAGCCCTTGCGTCAGCCATTGCTGACGTAGCTGGGCGGTTCTTGCCGTCATCCGCAACGCAGTTTTGACCGCCTGCAATGGATGTTCAGAATCTTCAACTGGTGCTCCCCAGATTGCCATGATCGCATCACCAATGAACTTGTCAATCATCCCGCGCCCCTCGGTGATTAGCCGACTCATCTCGGTCAAATAACGATTCATGAAATTGGCCAGGGCGACCGAATCCATCCTCTCTGAAAAACTGGTGAAATTACGGATATCACAAAACATGACGCTCAACACCCGCTTCTGCCCGGCTAGTGAGAGCTGGGCAGGGTTCTGCAGCAGTTGCTCTACAACTTGCGGTGCTAGGTAGTGGTGAAAGGCAATTTTGATAAACTGTTTCTGCCGCTCGACCAGCAGGTAGTTGGCGAAGGTCACCACCAGGCAGATTATGATGATCGTCAACAGCGGATAGGTCATGCCGACAATACTGCCATTTTGGAACAGTAGTAGGTAATTTCCACCCACTGCCAGCAGAATGATGGAGAATGTTCCCAGGGCACCGGTCAAGGGGCCGGTCTGAGCCAGTAACAAGCTAAGCAGCAGACCTGCGCCGACAATCAGGCTGATGATGATACCGATTTCGGTAAACACATCATGCCTGAGCGGGTCGGCTGCCAGCAGGTTGTCTATAATGTTGGCATGAATTTCGACCCCGGGAAGGATCCTTGAAAAGGGAGTGGTCTGCAAATCGAGTAACCCGGCGGCTGAGGTGCCGATAAGCACAATGGCGTTGCTCAGGTCTTCCTTCGTTTCGTTGCTCAGCAGGGATCCGGCCGAAATGTAGTTAAAAGTATGCCAGGGACCGCGATAGTTGATAGTCATCTGTCCCTGGTCGTCGGTGGGGATATAATTCTTGCCGAGGGATAGCCCGAGAAGACCGTTTTTACCATCCGCTTCGGCCGGTGCCGGGTGAATTTTCAAAGTCTTCTCACTCAAAGCGATCCGGGCAATCTCCAGCGCTAGGGACGGGTAGGGAATGCCGTCGAGAGAGATCAGCAGCGGTACCTTGTGCACTGCACCCGAGGATTCCCGGTAAAAGTTGAGGAAACCTTCGCTTTGGGCCATAGCTACTGCCGGCTGATTGACGATGGCCCGATAGGCATTTATCAGTCGCAACTGCTCGAAGCGAACATCATTGCTCGCCAGCAGAATGTTGGCTGATGGAAAAGGTATCGCCGAAGGGTCTTTCAACCCGTCATCCCGGGTCAGCATGGTGTAACCGATTACTGATACACTGTCTGCCAGAGCTGCGCCGAGTCTCTGATCATGATCAAGTTCGGGAGGAAGCCTGCCGCTCAGTTCTGAGAGTTGCGGATATTTAGCGATAAAGGCCGAGAGTGAAGTCCGATCCGGCTCTATAAACATCATGTCCAGACCGATGACCTTCGCCCCCCGCTGCATGATATGTTCGACCAGCTGGGCGACCAGGTCGCGTGGCCAAGGCCATTGGCCGACCTGGGCGAGACTCTGTTCATCAATATCGACAATGAAGATTCGATTTTGAGCTGGGCTTTTACCGCGCCAGCGGAACATTGCGCTTACCAGCTGATTATCGAGGGATTCGAGCAGTGCCGGTTTGTCAGTCCCGAAAGAAAGATAAACTAGGCTGGCCAGCAATACGCAGGTCAGGCCGGCTTTGAAAGGGGTGGGGGCTAGTAGGCGATGACTCGGGCTGCTCAACGGTCCCCCCCGAAGATACCTATGACCCGATCTGTCCCAACCTGGGCATCAAAGTTCCCCGCTACTGAGGCCGCGCTGGGGCCGAAAAAGGCGCCGTTGACTGTGCCGAAATTGGGCGAACTTATCGTAGTGTTGAAACCGGTACTGCCCAAGGATGAGGGGTCGACTCCCAGGTTGATCGCTGGAGTAGCCGTTCCCGCCGGAAAGACAATTGATCCTGAAGTCAGCATAGATGTGCCGAAGTCGACGTCGAAGGTTGTAGTTCCGGTCGGCATGCGATAATACTGGCCGGTGCTCGGAATAAAATTCCCTTCCGCCAGACCAGTATAGGTGCCGGTGAAAGTGAGGGTGGCCAATTCGGAGAGCGAGGTAGGCTCGCCGGCGATCCAAAGCGAACCGGGATTGTGGATATGGTAGTCTTTGCCAGAGCCTGGCTCGCTGTAGGCGATCTCCCAGATGCCCCAGGTGGCGTAGCTGGCCAGCTGGAGGGCGTTGGGATCTCCGGTAATCAGATAATTACCATAGGTCTTCAGCGGACCGTTGATTGGGCTGATGAAAATCGGGGTGGTTCCGCCAAGGATTGCGATAATAATTTGATCGGAAATATAGGCCGATTCATTGGCACCACCAATATTCAGTGCGTTGATAGTGGCGTTGGGATCTGCCTGATCGATGGCATTCAGACTGCCGTTGATGGTACCGTTATCCCGGTCGATGGCCAGACTGAATTCACTGGAAAGTGAATTCATAAAGAGGCGGCGATTGACATCGATCTGCTTCATGTCCTCACCGATGCCGATCACAAACCCTTCCCAATTAACCGAACCGGTTGTTGATGGCAGAGTTGTTGGATCGCGGTAACCGCCAGCTATCAACTGCCATGCTTCTTCCGCAACCTGGGTCGCCACATCGTAGGTATTACCGCTGGCGACAAAACCAAGCCCCTGGGCCTGGTTTCCATAAAACTGGCTAAAGCTAATGGTTCCATTGATAGTCAATGGCATACTTATACTCAGACCTGGATCTGGTCCGACCACATCCATGCCGACAAATTGGACATTGCTGAGATCGATACCGGAGAGGTTGCCGAAGAAGAAGCCGGACGCTTTATCAGGATCGCTGAGGAACGGCCCCAGGGTCAAGATGGCACCAATCACCTTGCCATTGTGCCAGTTTACCAATGTTTGGTGATTGTAGCAGAAACTTTCTAATTTTTCAGTCAGAATATCATCCAAGGTTACCAGCAGCGGGCCGTTGAACCGGTCGATACCGGTGGTCGGTAGGCTTAGCGTCGGGGTCCCGGCAAAACCGAGCTCACGGTAAGAGTAAAGGCCGTTATAGAAAAGATCATCAAGGACAAAGACGGCGAATTCACCGGTATTGTCAGATGCAACATCTGCGCTGCTGAACAGAGTCGGCATGCCGAGCAGGTTCACATTCCGTTCCTGTCCCAGCCGTTTCACCTGGCCGCTGTAACTCAACGATGGATCGTAAGGTTCAACCGGCACATCGACAATAAGAGTACCATTGTTAGTCGCAGCCTGAATCGATAGCACACCGGATGCGACCTGGCCACTGACGCTGCCGGTCCAAGTCAGGTCGGTAATATTAACCAGTTCGTCGTCGTCCTGCAGGGCTGCCATGAAATAGCCGGAGACTACTGCATCAGGTGAAAGAGTCGACGGTTGTGTATAGACCAAATCGATCTGGTCTTGGGCCTGGTCGGTGGTCTCCGTTTGTGGAAGGGGCTCTGGAGTTTCATCCGCAACGATATCAGGTATTTCTTGTGGGCTAGGGGGGTCAATTATTTTTTTTGGTTTTTCCTTAGGGACAGATTCTTGCGCTGCCTCCTCGTTCCAACTTGCTTTTGAATCAACAATAGTCCTTTCATGATCACCTTCTTTACCCGCAAGAAGTGCGGTAGCCTGATTTAGTGATGAATCAATCTCTTCAGGCGGAACGGTCAGTGGATTGAAGAGTCCCAGCTCTGCCGGCAGTATTTTGTAGGGTTTTACCGGAGCCTGCTTTGGACCGGCCAGCCTGGTACCGAAACCCGGGGTGTCGATCTCGACTCTACCCTGGGCGTTTCTGACAAAAATCCCCTTGCCGCCCTGAAAGACCACCCGCAGTTCGCCGTTGCGCAGCCAACCGGCATACATGGAGCCCCGTATACCGATAGTGGCGCTTGGCGTTTCGGTGAGGAAATTCTGTGGCGCGCTCTTGGTGATCGAACCGCCGAGCACGCGAAATACCCCTTCATTGACCTGCGAGGTCATCTTTCCCTGACCGGACTCGGCGTCCCAGGTGTAATCCTTAACCAGAAACTCGCTGTCCGGACCGAGACTGACGATGGTGTTGTCGGAAAACATGATCTGTAGGCGGCAGCTGTTCCCGGTCTTGATCAATTCGCCGACCCTGATCTTGCCCTTCAGTTGCAGTGAGCGAGAGGTGCCAGAGACATCGTGTGCTGTCGCTTGGCCGCGTATGGCGACGATACGGCCGGTCGCGTCTTTCTCTTCGGCATTGACTGGCAGTGACAGTAGAGTTAACAACAGAGCTGTCACCAGCAAGTACAACAGAAACAAATGTTTGATTCGTTCGGTTTTCAACATAAGCAGGTCCCCTTCTGTCAGAACAGATAAGTGAGGGAAAAACTCAGCACCTGTTTGTCGTATTCGTATAGATCGATGTTGGAGGTTGTATCGGTTATGACGTAGTTCAGCAGTGCGATAAGCGCTCCATCGCCATTCGGTTCTGTCCAAAGGGCCCGACTTAGTCCGAGATTGGCTTCGTGCAGAACATCATGTCGTTTTTTGCCGAACAGCGTTGCTTCGCTGTCATAATCGGAATCCTGCAGGCGATAACCGAGATTCAAGATCAACCGCCTAGGGAGTTGGCGCTCGTAGCCGACCTTAAGCAGAGTGCGCAGTTCGGTATACTGGTCGTCCTGCGCTTCTCTCCACTCCATCCCGAGATTGATAGAAAGGCGATTTTTTTTACGGGTCCACATCGGCTTGATGATGAGTCGATACTGCTCGGCATCACGTTCGTCAGTTGTGTAGTTGAGATGGGTCAATGAACCGAACAGACCGATTCCGAAAGCGGAGTCCCGCTGCCAGATCGTTTCCAGTTCGACCCCGGCAAAGGTCAGATAGCGCTCAGCATCGAGGGTCAGATAGTTGAAGGTTCCCTGGAGCTTGCTCTGCCAAACCCCTTGCTGCCAGAGCGGCCCGGTATTCAGACTAAGCAGGTTAAGATTGAGGCTCTGTTCATCGAAATAGCTGGCGTTATACAGCAGCAACCTCGTCAACCAGCCAGGACGGCGGGGATGCTGCCGGTAAAGGTGATTCAGCGCCAGGGTGGTCTGACTGACCAGATCCTCATTAGGTGTCGCATTGTCACCCTTTAGAGTGTAAATCTGGTCAATGGTTTGAATCTGGTCGTCGATAGGTGAAAAATACACATTGTCGTCGTAGCTCAGGGCCAGCGATACAATACCGCTTAACCGATTTATCTGGCTGGCCTTGTCGATCAGTCGCAGGTAACGCTCGATATTGGAGCGTACATTGGGTGGGGGGTCCTTTTCCAGCACTGTTTTGAAGCTGCTCCGGGCCGTTTCGAACTCCCCCAGTTCGAAATAGCTGCGCCCCAGTTCCAGCTTGACCCGATCAGCATCCGGTTGGGCAATCAGGACCCGCTCAAAAGCAAAAATTGCTGTTTCGTAGTTGCCGATTTCATAGGCGCTGCGGCCAAGCAGAAAGTCGAGTTCGGGATCGCCGGGATTCTGCTGAACCAACTGCTGAAAGATGCTGAAAGCTTTTTTGAATTCACCTTGTTCAAACGCCGCCTTCCCTTGCTGAAAACTTTGCTTCACTTCAGCCAGTGCGGGGCTGAAGAAAAACAGGCAAAAACCTGTAATCAACAGGGATGTTCTTATGGTTTGGATTTGTTTTCGATATCCGAACACAGTCCCCCCTGAAAATTCAAGGGAAAATTCAGACGCTGATGACTCCGTTTTTAATAGCTAAGTTACACTCGGCATATCAATTCATCGGCAAGTCTGACAAATTACTTTAGGGAGGAGACATTGTGAAAATACTCTGGTCATATCTTGATAATGACAATAGGACTGGAGAGCCTGTTTGAGAGTAAAAAGATCTTCTGATCGGCAATTTCCAATGAGTCATTTGGCTGTAGTCTTTTTATCGGCTTTGATCCTTCGATCTCTCAATTCTTACTGCAAAATTCTGTTCTTTGCAGTTAGTGCCCATCCATAAATGAGATTTTTCCCTTTTTTCTTCAAAGTAAATCATCTTGACAATTGCCTGAAAGTAAACTATAATATGGACAAAATACGTAAAATAGCCATTGACAAGAACACGATATTAACTCAGATGGTCAGGGATTTTTTAGCCTCTGTGGCTGCACGTGATGCAGCACAAAGGATGCAGGCAGTGAAAGAACGTGAGATGTCCTTTGAACATTTCATCCGGGATATGGGAAAGAGAGAGTAGAGGAGAGAGGAACTTTATAGGCGATAATAAGGTGTTTCTCGACTCAAAAATCATTATCTAAAATGTCTATGATAGAAATGAGCCGGATAAAATGACAAAGGCCCAGTCCCTCCTAAAATCAGGGATTGCCCAGGAAAACGCTGCGTGTAATCACAAGTTCTCAGGGAGTTTTTTTGTTCTTGTCACACAACGGAGCAAAGAGCCATTGTCGGCAGATGAGGCGATGAGGATCGTTGAGATACTGAATGTGCTGCCGGTCGTCGAAATTGATCTGTCCCTTGTAAAGCATGCCATTGAGACACACAAGATTTATGGGATTTCATATTGAGATGCAATCATCTTAACAGTTGCGGAATATTCAGGATGCCGGAAATTCATGTTAGAAGACTTCAGCGACGGTCAGGAATACAACGGGATAATAGTGGAAAACCCCTTCAGATGAACAGAAAAAGTGAAATTTTTCAAAATGTTCCCTTCAATCAGCTCTTATGAATGACTTAAACGAAGCAGGTGTTATCTAAAAATAGCTTCTTTCTCCTTATAGTGGGCAGACAGTTTTTCCCCCTCGGGTAAAGTATCCCAGTCTCTAACAGATTGAATTGCACTATTGAAACGCCTCACTTTTAGCATCGATCAGGTTGGAACATACAAGGTGATTTCGTATCCTCCTTAGAACTATGGATACCTGAATCTCGTCTATGGAATGAAAATAAATATCCACAACAGATGAATCCTATTTGGATTTGCAGGTGAAGATACTGAGAATAATATCCGACATTATTGAAAAAGCAGCCTAAAAATATGCCAACAATGAGAAATTTATTAGACAAAAAGGATAAAAGTCTTCCCTTCTTCAAGATGTAAATATCTATTAGACAATAAAAAATATCTAATAGTTCCAATAATTTATTTTAATTGCGTTTTTTTTGGAATGGAATTTGCTAAGTTTTTCAAATAAGGAAACTAGGATACTTTTTTCATAAACATGATATAGACCTAAAGTTTAATTAGTTACACTAGTACGTCACATTCCAATTCTAGCTAAAATAATTGACCTATTACGATCGTGAGTTCTTTTATAGAAATCAAAGTCTTTTTTGCATGATTGAGTTAAAGCACTTTTTTAAATTCTCCAGATTTGAGTAAGGTCGTAATAAGGCAAACTCTTCTGAATCTGAATTCGCTAATCCACTGAGTCTTTTCTGGCTAATTGTTGCCCTAGTTGTGTGAGAGTATTCGGTTTTCCTTGATATGTATTTAGCTGTAAAAGATACTAGCTAAGTACAGGTCTCTTTACCTTGTGATCTAATTGGTCCTGACTATTTCGATATGCTTACTTGTTTTAGGCGTAATCGTATCATCGGCTATGAATTCTTTTTGTTGCAACTAAACATCATACATACTGGTAAATAACCCTTTTAGCTAACAAACACTCTAGCCTAAATCAGTTGAATAGTTTACAATTGAGAAACATACAATACGTAACCCTGCTTCAACAGTCTAAAAAAGATACTCCTTTGACAATTTACTATAAGGGAACTCCTAAGAAAGGGCAATAAAAAAACAAATTAAAAGAGGTAAATTATGTTATAGCCTCTCTGTTTTGCTATACTGCAGCAGTTTCATCCTTAACTCTCGAAGTGACTAATTAGTCTGCGAGTCTATCTCAAGACTCCTCTTTTGAAACTCCTTTTGCAATGTGAGTGAAAATGACATAGTATAGTTCACAGCAGCTCCTTTCTTTGTAATTACAGCCAGTTAAAAAATCAAGAATACTTATTCGGAGTTGCTTTTTATAAAAATGGCTTTAATTTCGATAACTTAAATGCATCTATCCTTGTTTTTCTTCTATGAAAATTGTGTTAATATTTGATATTTTTTGTAAAAACATGATTCATTGGAACCAATATTTACTCTGTATTTATGTTAAAAAGGAGAACTTACATGAAAAAACTATTTGTTATTATTGCAATTACTGCAACTCTGTTGCTATCGTTATCTCATCAGGCATTTACGACTCCTATCATCGGTTATCCCGAATCACCACAATTAATAAGAGGGGAGATAACGAATCTTGATTTCTACAATCATAGTGAATCATATGCTACTTTAGAAGACTTTTATGCCATATTTAATACTTGTGGGATTGGCGATGAGGTTATATTTTCGTATGAATTTTATCCTAAGGGGTATAGTGATCTATATGGATTCAAATACAGTCTTTCATTTGGCTGTGTCACTATCGAAAACACTATTATCGGCTCAATTGATCCAAATTATTTCTTATGGGAAGGAGATATCCCTTTTGGTTCGGACAATCCTTATTTTACGAAGGAACCTTCATCGAGTGACTACGACATATACTTTTGTGATCCAAACTCTTTAGTTGGAGATATCGCAAACTATACTTATGTCGAGGGGTTTTCATTGATACATCTCTTGAGTACAGATTTAAAGTCAGGAAATGATACATCTTTTTCAGTGGGGATTGATTTTATAGCTACAGAACCTGTTCCAGAGCCAACAACCTGGGTTCTTCTTATGAGTGGTCTTTTAGGGCTTTACAGATTCAGAAATAAGTTGCAGTAATAGTGATTCGTGCTATGAGAAGGGTCTTCTTCTATGTACTGATCATAATTGGGTGAACGCCAAATCGGGCAAGCAGTGTGAAAGGGTTTCTTCGTTTTTAGGGCAGATAATCTCCCTAAAATGCTAGATCCTGATTCCGTCTATACAAGAATAGAAGGTCAAAAAAAGCTCTGGGTTCCTTCCTGGATAAGCACTTGAAAATACGTCACCAGTGGGGTATTTTGGTGCGCTAAGTGGGAAAAATTAAACGGGACATCTTCACAATGAAGGAATAGATGGGACTCAATAATTCAACACCTCATACGTGGACTGGGCAAAATAGCGAAAGAGAACAGCTTTCAGTTGATTGGCTGCGTTATATAAAGAATTGAATGAACCCGGATCAAAGGCGATAAGTCGCCCCTGCCTTAAGCACCTCAGTCTCGGCTGTGAGTCCTCTTTTCATGCAGTTGAGCGCATAATCGCATGTGTCGTGTCCCGAAAGAAAAACCTTCTTAGGCCCGGTAGCATTTATCGCGTTAATAGTTCGGCGTAAGTCTTCGTTGTTAATCCTTTGCCAGGGGGGTTTACCTGTACCAATAAAGGTCTGGAACTGAATGCCTCCAAGGTTTCCCCTTCCTCCAGTGACAGGGAAATGGAGTCCACCGCCAACAGCATAGAGTGGTTCATTGGAAATATGCCCTACCATTTCTAAAATAACCTCAATGGTCGGGTGGCCGCAGCCAGTGAAAACAACTAGACCTTTATCCTTGATTCGGGCGAGCAGCGCTTGCTCCTCTGTGTAGCCTAACATGAATAGACTCCTGGCCAAAGGGCCAACAGAAGCAATACCACCGGCTAGTAATCTGGGTTTTTCGACCAACTCTGCTTTGAAGCCCTTGGCCTCAGATGTATCAGGCAGGAAGCAGGGCTTTAGCTTCAATGACATAAGTTCATCTGGCACAGTCACTTGCCTTGTGCGCTGAGCATTTATTCCGCCCATATGGTCACCGTGAAGGTGTGAGATTGCCAAAGCTTCCACGTGATCTCGGCTAAAACCTAGCTTAGTAGCGTTGTGGGTAAAAGCCGGACGAGTCGGGCCAAAACCGACATCATAAAGAATCGAGCCCAATTCGGTTTTAAAGAAATAGGACACACCTGCATCGCCTATGAACCCTTCCTTGGCTTCCCACTCTACTAATACTGTAAATTCCAGGAGATCAAGCTGCGGCATGTCAAGGGGCTCAGCTCTGCTTATTCGTTTTTGGTTAACTTCTGCTGCAAGGGTACAGCCCTTTCGGAAGTGGCTATTTCTGATAAGTAACAAGGGGACAATAAGAGGAGAAGCTAGAGTTAAAATCGGCCACCATACAGGTGATACACGAAAAGACATTATCAAATTCTCCTTTGAATTATCCTCTTTTACAACAGTATTAAACATTATACTGTTAATAAAGTCAACTCAGAAAATATAATCCATTTGGAAGAAACACAGACAATGAGTAAGCTATCTAGTGTCCATGCAAATAGCCCATTTGTTCGGTCTTTGCATCAGGCTCATACGGAAGGTAACGTTGAACTGTGCACTATAAGTCTCTATATTCCTCGAGTTAAATCTTCGCCCCTTTGACTTTGAATAAAACTTCTTATTAATTGGATGGACACTGACTAACCCTTAAAATGCCTTTGTTATATTAATAAAGACTAGGAGGAGGTGAAAATGCAGAAGAATGGAGATAAAAAAACAAAGATTTTGATAGCGTACTTTTCTCGGACAGGCAATACTGAGCATCTTGCAAAATCTATTGGAAATGAGCTGGAAAAATGCGCTTTAGAGGTTGTATTTGATGAGATAAAACCAGTTGTTCTTTATTCATGGTTCAGAGAAGCGTCAAGGGACTTTCCAAAGTATCCGGCTCTTGGACTCTCACTGTTTATTCCTTTCTGGAGAAGGTATTTTCTGCGTCACTATCACCAGGTTGAGGAAGATATTCAGCCAATGGAATATCCTAATGTATCAGGGTTTGATAGGATTTGTGTAGGTGGTCCAAAGTGGGCTATTTTTTCATATCCTGTTGCGAGATATCTACAAACTGTTCGGGGGATTATGGGCAAGAAGGTAGGTATATTTACAACATTTGGAGGCCCTCCATTGAAGGTGTTTGAAGTAGAGTTATTAGATAGCCCCATGACCCGACTGATAGAGAGACTGGGTTCAGAGGTTGTAGCAAGGGCTTTTATTAGCAGTGGATATCATGAGGCCGGTATAATGCCTATATTTCGACTCATCAGCAGATTACGTTTCTCTCAACCAATTGAGAATTTTGTTATAGGGAGTGAATATGCTGAAAAGTGTATAAAAGTTTTCTGTGATGACCTGATGAAAGAATAGAGGAGGTGAATAAAATGCCAGACTTTAGTGATATTACTAAACGAATTAAGAAGTTGACATATGATACAGTAATAGAAACAGGGTTTGCCCCTAAGGTAGATCAGATTGCTGATGAAATAAAGATTTCAAAAGATGAAGTTAAAAGTAGCCTCCACGACCTTGAAGGAGGCATAATTGTTGCTTTACAAAATAAAGCACATGAAAATATAGATACTTTTATGGGTGAGGAGCTTCCAGGTGATACTGTACTTCCACAGATAGGGGAGATATTCTATGCTCGTCCCTTTTCTAATTTTAAGAATCATCAACGTGTTTATGTAAATGATCAACAGAAGTGGTATGCAGAGTGTTCGCTTGAAGCCACATCTCTCTCAAATTTTTTTCCAGGCAAGGAAGTTATCGTGAGGTCTGTCTGTGCTCACACCAAAGAACCTGTTGAACTTATACAAAAAGATGGTATATTATTGGATTATAAACCGAAAGCCTTGATGATATTTGTGGGTTTGCCCTTAAGAAAATGGTTGTCTGATGGGGACCTCATAGCCCCCTGTGATAATAACCGTATCTTTGCTTCCACAGATGCCTATTATGAATGGATTAAATGTCATAGGGATATAAGGGGATGCCTGATACATCCAATTGAAGCAAATCGTATGATAAGAATGATAGCTTATGGTAGAACACGCTTTGATTACAGGTTACGTCTTCCCCTTTTAAGATTCATTGTCCAATACCCTACCATGGGGTTAACAAAGACCTTTCTAGGGATCCCACTATTTTTTAATACCTACTGGTTACCTGGATTGAGTCTGATAAAGAACATGATGAAGTATAAATATAGACCATTCATAGAGATCAGGCTCTTGTGAACAGTGATAGGATATTCACTCGGTGCGATTCCTGTTGATCGCTTTACATTTCTAAGCCGGACTTCCACATTATGGGTCATATACCATAGATAGAATATATGTACGGGAATTAAAGTTTTTTACCGCCGATTAATTTCCAAAGGAGAACGTACTGGTCTCTTCCCAATGTCTCAAATAGTCTTTGTACACCAGTCTGTCTTCTTTCCAGAGGTAAGCCAGGAAACAAGGAGGCAGACTGTGCAGGTATTAAAAAGAAGGCTTCAATCTCTTCTCTTTTCATTGAAAAGCGTAAATCTTCTTGTATCACATCTCTAAAATGACCCTGGAAAAACTTCGTTAAATCATAGAACGAAAAGAGTCTGCATTGCCTTATGCCAAGGTCTGGGTAGAACGTTCGGGCAAACGCTATAAGGTTTTCTCCCTCTCTATCCTCTATGGTTTCCAAATATGAACCTGCTATTATCCCGCCATCAAACATAATCCTTGAGGCTTCAATGAGACTCTTTTCCACATTTGGCAAAAGAAATATAGATGCAGTATAATAAAGTGCTCCGAATGGACCTTTAAAAAAATGAGAAAGAAATTCTGCATCACCAAGGAGGAAATATGCCGAGGGACATTTCTCCTTCGCTTTTTCAAGCATACGAGTTGATATGTCAATTCCACAAACTCCTGCTGTGTCCTTAAAAGAATCGCTTATTACTTTTGTGGAAATACCGGTACCACATCCAACATCAAGGATAGGCATTCCTGATAGAGGAGGAAGAAAGGCCAATAGCTGTTTTGTCAACTCTTTGAACAGGCCGTAATCCTCTTCGAAACGATCTGTTTCCTCACTTGAAAGATTAAAATTGTTGGCAACAACTTTTTTAAATTTATATTTAAAATCAAAAGCTTTGACCATAATTTATAACGCGTTACTTTATTTTTGTGAAAGTGAAAAATATCAGCATCCTTCAAGACAGTCAATTTTTAATGCGCTTTTTCCTAGGGTCTGAGTAAGAATTAATAAATAATAGGGAAATACCCAATTGTTGATCCAAAAATGCCCTTTTTATTGTGAAGATGATACAGAAGCAGATATTTAATCGACTATACAATAACACAAAGTAAAAAGAAAACAAAATTATTTTGCCCCTAAATTTTACAAAAACTATATGTGCCGGTTGTGTTGACCTAGAATGGATTTTAAAGAAGACACGCAAATCGTTAGTAAAGAATCTGGTGACAAAGTTACGAGGGCGAACGGAAGAGATTGTTTTGAAAAGGCTTCCAAGTCAATTATTTATAATTCATACAATCTTTTGAAATGAAAATACCTTTACAAACCCTATAGATATTGGTAGGTTAATATATGAGTTACTTAGTCCAGCTGTGGTAAATATACCATCTCTTGATTGATCAGGCGGCTCCTAGCCAAGACTCAGCTAGGTGTTACAACTCAGATGTCACCTTGGAAAGACAATGGATATAACTCTATACATAAAAACAAGAAAAACCACCACTGCGAAACAGTATTTGAATATTTCAGGAGTAATTTGAATTCAAGATCTTGTAGAAAAGGTTAGTATTGAATGAGATATATAGGAATTCATGTTTCCATTGCCGGTGGAATTCATAAATCATTAAGAAGGGCCAAAACTCTCAATGTAAATGCAACTCAGATTTTTCTTAAGAATGCTAAGAGTTGGCGTGCGACAGCTTATAAAGAGAGTGTAATTAAAAAATTCCACTCAGAAAAGAATTCATTTACTAACATTAAAATCTTCGCGCATTCGATATACCTTAATAATCTTGCAAGCAAGGGAAAGGCTGAGAGAAAAACATTAAATGAAATGATTGATGAAATTGCCAGTGCTGAGTCATTGGATATTGAACATATAGTCGTTCATCCTGGCAGTCATGAAGGAGATGATGAAGATTCAGCCATTAACAGAATTGCTGGATCTCTGGATAGGATTTTCCAAAGGACTGAAAAATCCAAAGTTAAAATATTACTCGAAACCACTGCTGGTGTGGATAGGAACCTTGGATACAGGTTCGAACACCTAAGAGATATAATGGCTTTATCGAATTATCCGGAGCGTATAGCGGTCTGTCTTGATACAAGTCATATCTTTACGGCAGGGTACGATATTTCGAATAGTGAAGGATATCATGGTGTTATTGAAGAATTTGATAGGATAATCGGCCTTGAGAATCTGAAGCTCATTCATTTGAATGATTCAAAGACTGAACTTGGGAGCAGGATAGATAGACATGAGCACATTGGCCTGGGGTATATAGGAGACTCAGGTTTCAGCCTGATTTTGAATGATGAGAGATTGAAGCATGTCCCAATGATTCTTGAGACACCGAAGATAGTAGGAGACTCAGATTCAGATATTATATTAAAGGATATTCCAATGATTCTTGATAAATCAAGAAAAATTGGACTTTCTTATACAGATACAGTCCTTAAAGATATTCCGGCTGTTATTGATAAATCTAAAAGATTAGGGCTTTCCATTGGGGGAAATATAATAAAAAAGGGACAGAACATTTTTGAAAAATCGAGGGATAGGGTTACTTCAAAAGCAATCAGTGGATCAATAAACATCTCAGATATCTTTGACAAGTCCCTTGAAATAAGTGCTTCATTATCAGACAGTCTCCTGAAGGATTCCCTCGAGATTTATGAAGATGCCAAGCTGAGTGTCTTTGAGGTCGATAGAATGAACATTGATAGAGTTTATAGTCTTATGGAAGATAGAGAATAGCTTAATTTTAATGAAGAAAGGGAGGGCTATAGGTTATTTGAGGGGAATTTAATCTATAAAAACTCATTTTATATAATCCTTGAAATACTGTACGTTAGTATTCTTATTCGTGTTGACTTTGCCATATATTTTTCGTATATTATCAACTTAACAGAACTATTTTTATCGGCTATACTGTTTTCTTCTTAAACACTTTGATGTATACGATGAAAAGACCATCAACCATCCTTTTTCTTGTTATTAACAGACATATTCTTTATTTACATTTTTATCCCTTCTGCAGTTTTATTTGCAAGAAGGATTAAGGCTGAAACTCTGATTGAAAATGCCTCTTGTATTTCAAAGCATAAAAGTCTGAGCAGGCCATTAAAACTGGATACGCCCCTTGGATTTTACCCTTCTCTTCATCATGATAAAGAAAAAGCCTTCCCTTTTCTTAATAATTGGTAAACGACTTATGAAAAGATAAGTGTTTTTTTCTTAGACCTAGCTTAAAATTCTGTAATTGTTTCTTTATATTTACCGATAAAGGTTATATGAGTTTAAACACTTAGAAGTTCCTTTTTTAAGGACTCTAGGAAAAAAGATGCTTTATCTTTTAAAGATAAAAAAATCCGGTCAGGTTCCATTCAAAGATGAGCGATCTTTTGAAGATCAAGGAGGGGAATGGGATTAATTTTTGAGCTTGACGGAGAGATTGGACAAAAGGGCTGTTTCGATGGGTATGACCTAAAGGGCAATCAGGAGGTACTGTATGGAGCAAATCAAGGGATTAAAAATTAGGCAGATGACAGAAGAGGATTGGGAAAGTGTTTCAGAGATAGACAGGAAGATTACAGGAAAGAATCGCACTCCCAGCTGGCCTCAAAAGGCGAGTAGCCACCTCAGGACTTTTTCTCCTTCACTTTCTTTTGTTGCTGAGGTAGAAGATAAGGTGGTAGGTTTTATATTAGCAGATATAAGAGGAGCAGAATACGCCCTCCCTTTAGCTGGTTGGATTGACAGCGTGGGTGTTGATCCTGAATATCATAGGCAGGGCATTGGGCGAAAGCTGATTGAAACATCTATCGAAGAGTGCCATTTAAATGGAATTAAGGCACGCCTGATGATCAGAAAAAGCGATGAACGTCTTAAAAAATTCCTTTGTTCTATTGGATTCAAGCAAGGAGAGCTTGTTGAGTTCGTGAAAGGTTTTTCAAAAAAGTAATTCCCTAAAAGTTCGCATTCATATGCTATAAAAGAGCGATACTTTTAGAAATGTACCATTTTGCGTTCTGAAATAGAGAATTATCAGAAGGCTTCAACGACAGTCAGATTTTAATGTGTTTACTTCCTGAGCGCGTTAAGTGAGTGAAGGAAGAGAAGGGAGTAAGACAAGTTTTACATTAACCTGGAAACATGGAGGCTTTTCTCGATGTCTATTCAAATCAAATGTGAATGTGGAAAAACCCTTAAGGTATCGGATGAACACGCAGGCAAACGAGGTAAGTGCCCTAATTGTGGGAATATTATGTTGATTCGGGAACCAGAGCAGGAATCATCAGAATTTGAACAGGAACAGACCCTGCAAGACATGAACCAAGAAGAAGGGACAGGGGCCAAGGAAGCAGAGAGTGCCTTTTTTAGAAAGGAAGAAGATCAATACATTGGTGAAAAAAAGCAGAGATCATATGCAAAGGTAGATGGACTTGATCGAAGACGAACAAAAAATACAACTTTAATCCTTTTGCTGATTGCAATTATTGGGTTGGGTACACTTTTTGTTTTAAGACCCTGGGAGACAAAAATAGAGCCATTTTATACATTTAAAAAGGAAGATAAGAAGGATGTCAAAAAAGAAAGAGTATCTGAGGGTTTAATAAAGGAATCGGTTTATAAAGAGGACCTGTCCAAATCAGATGATATCCCCAAGCCTTTAAAAGAAACCAGGGTAGAGAACAAAGAAGAACTAAAATCAGAGCCCTCTATTGACTCGATATCCGGAGTTAAATCCCAGGTAAAAATTGAGGAAAAAAATAAGATGCAAACGCAAATATCGTTAGCCACCCCCCCTATGCAGGCTTCAGGTGGATATACAGTCAATTTAGCTTCATTTAATAAAAGGCAAAGGGCTGAGAGATATTTGGCTGAATTGGATAAGCAAGGGATCATGGCCTTTATTTGGAGTGTGGATCTTCTTGAAAAAGGCACATGGTATCGTGTTGCCATCGGCAAGTTCCTGTCCTATAAAGAAGCACTGACCTTTCTAGGTGCAGTTGAAAAGGAGTTAGAGGTTAAGCCGTATATAACAAGGATACCTTCTAAAGAGATGCCTTCAGATGAAGATGATAGCTCTGAAGTTATCATTAATGAAGACATAACAAAGACACCTCCCAAAGAGATGCCTTCAGATCAAGAATAATCCGACTTTATTGATAAGTCCTCAATTTGACCATCTTTATTATGGATTGCCGGGTGTTGGTATATGTTTTGTCTTGCATTCTAAAGTTTTTACTTAGGATTTCCGACATTTTTAATAATAGATATTTTTAGCGTAATCTATCGGATGATCTTTTTGTTCAAGTTCAAAGAAGGCAAGGCGTAACGAAGATGGAAGTAGTAAGACTTTTTAAGATATTCCTGCTTGTTTTTATACTCTTTGTAAACAGTGTATATGCTGAAAAGATCTATAAGTATAAAGATGAAAGAGGGATTTACCATTATTCGAATATATGTCCTGATACAGATTATCCTATAGAGATTGAACAAGTTAGAGTAGATAAGGTTGAAAAACGTGTTAGCGTAAGAAATATTGGGACAGAAAGAGAGCCGATACTTTCTGTATGGAATGAATATGGGGGGCCTATAGAGGTAGAGTTCACTATTGTAGAAGGTGATAATATGTTCACCATTCCACAGTTACCGATTCGGTTGGTCATACCCGCTTTAAGTAAAAAGGAAGCTGTCAGGATATTGCCGATTAAAAAAGATCAATCCTGGGTGTATCCTTGCAACTATCTCTATTGCCTTGGGGATCCAAAGGCAGAGCATCTTCCGACAAAACCTTACCGTGCTCCATTTCAGTTTGGTCGATCATTTCGTATCTCTCAGGCATTTAACGGAGAATACAGCCATAATACTCCACAAAACCAATACGCTATTGATATTGAGATGCCAGAAAGAACTCCTGTCTGTGCCGCACGGGACGGAGTGGTTATGGATATTGCAAACGATTTTTTCATCGGTGGAACGGATAGCGATGACTATCGTAAAAGGGCAAATTTCATACGCATAGTTCATGATGATGGAACTATGGCGGTTTATGCGCATCTCAGTCTAGAAAGCATCCGTGTAGGCATTGGAACGAGAGTCTATGAAGGTGACATGATAGCTGAATCCGGGAACACCGGTTTTTCAAGTGGCCCGCATCTCCATTTTGCGATTCAAAAAAATACCGGAATGCAATTGATGTCTGTCCCGTTTAAGGTCGAAAATAAGAAAGGAACCGGTGTCACTCCGAGTAAAAACATGATGCTGACTGTCTACTAATCCGAAAGTCCTCTCTACCTAATTCACCATCAAGAAAATAAAAAACCTTGTTGCGCTTGAGGAGTCAAACAGATAGAATATTTTATCATCAAAAAACTATCATCAACTAGGTAAATCGATTATGTTACAAGGAGTTTTTCCTTTCAGCTATGAAGCTGAGAAGAAAACAACAGGGATGACGGTGTTTGCTAGACTTCTAGTGTATCTGGATCTGACCAGGGTATTAGGGTTAAGCAGACTGATAGAGAAACATTTAAGAGTGCGTAAAGGCGGGCAGGGCTGTACAGACAGTCAGGAAGTGCTCTCTTTAGTACTGTTGAATCTTGTCGATGGCGACTGTATTGATGACATCAAGATACTTGAAGCAGATGATGGGTTCTGTGAAGTGCTGAAGAAATCTGAGCTGCATGGTATGATGCGGAAAGTCAGGAGAGCCTTATTGCGAGGCTGACGCAAAGAGAAGACACAG
Source organism: Thermodesulfobacteriota bacterium (assembly GCA_034189035.1). Lineage (GTDB taxonomy): Bacteria > Desulfobacterota > UBA8473 > UBA8473 > UBA8473 > JAUXFK01. The sequence continues at coordinate 12,653 of JAXHVA010000006.1, read as the reverse complement.
GCAGTGCCGTCTGCATCATCAATTTTTCGTTATCTGAAAAAAATTTATAATTCAGAACAGGAAAAGCAGATTCGGTCTGGGAAAGCTTCTATACCGTCATCAAACGATTACTTGCGAGGTTTTGCCAGGTTTAATAAAGAGTTGAAGGGCTTTTCAGGTTCTCAAAATATTGGAATTTATAGCGACTCTAGATGTGGATGCCACACTAGTAGCTGCAAATAAGGCGTGCATTCTTTAGTTTATAAAGGATACAAAGCCCATCAGCCATTGAATACATGGTGGTTTGAGCAGGAGATTATTCTGCATACAGAATTTAGAGATGGCAATGTGCCTGCCGGTTATGAAAGCGTCGTGTGTTTAAAGAGGCACTGGGCTGTCTGCCTGAAGGAATAAAACACATCAGGTTACGATCTGACACAGTAGGTTATCAGCATGATTTGTTGAAATACTGTGCGAAAGGAGTAAATGGTCGATTTGGAGTAATAGAATCTGCGATAGGTTGTAATGTAACAAAGGAATTCAAAGAAGCCGTTGCATAGGTTGAGGAGTCGGAGTGGAAACCGATATATAAGACTGCTTACGGCGGTAAAAAACAAGACCAGAGTAGAATGGGCAGAAGTTTGCTATGTTCCCAATGAGATTGGTCATAGTAAAAAAGGTTCCGAATACAGATATTTGGCAAAGCGTGAAGTTCTTGTCGAGCAGCAGGAACTGCCAGGCATGAATCTTCAGATAGAGCTTTCTTCCCCAACAATGGGCATCAAAAGCCAACAGTACAAAGTTTTTAGTATAGTTAAAAATATAGATTGGGAAGGTGAAAAATTAATCCATTGCTTACATCAAAGATGCGGAAAGAGTGAAGGAGCCTATGTAGTGATGAAATATGATTTAGCTGGAAGCAAGCTGACCTCAGAGGATTTTGGTGAAAATGCTGCATGGTGGTGGATCATGGTATTGGTGCATAATCTTAATGAGATGATGAAGAGGTTTTCCATGGAAAAACCTGGTTGCTAAAGAAAATGAAAGCAATTCGGTTTCTCTTTACTAATCTCCCTGGACGAGTAGTAAAACGTTCCCGAAGTTTGATAATCCTGTTAACCAAAGACAGCCCGTCACTGGAGTTATTGCTAAATGCTCGCAATAAAATTGCAATGCTTCAGTCTGTCCCCTCTGGGTAGGTAAAAAAGTCGGTAATAGGGTACAAAACGTTTACAAAGGGAGAATTGAGTTTAAAAATGACCAATTAGTAGTATTTTTCGTAATTTTATAGCATCCTATGGGTTTTTATCTACATTTTTTTAAAAATATCGATTCAAAAACCAAAAATATCATTCTACCTTTTTAGGCGGTGGATTTTGGTCTATAAAACTCCTTGCTTTTGGCATATACTTTTGCTAATATATATAATATGGAAATTAAATACGAGGATTTGATTGCCTTTCATGGCCATAGTTGTCCTGGGCTCGCAATTGGATACAGGATGACAGAAGCCTCGCTCAGATATTTATCTCAGCAAAGAGCAGAAGATGAAGAACTCGTGGCAATCGTCGAAAATAATGCGTGTGGTGTAGATGCTCTCCAATTCATTACTGGATGTACATTTGGAAAGGGAAATCTCATTTTCAGAGACTACGGAAAGCATGTCTTTACCCTCTATTCTCGCAAGTCAAAAAAAGGTGTGCGTGTTGCCTTTGATCCGATAAAAACCCCGGAGAATATCAGCCAGGATCGAGACGCTTTAGTAAACTGGCTTCTCAACGTAGATGAAAAAGAGATTATTTCATTGGAAGATGTAAATATCACGGAACCTGAACCTGCACAGATCAGAGCATCAGTAAAGTGTGATTTCTGTGAAGAGAGTATGATGGAATCACGGGCTGAAAAGATAGGTGACAAATTAGCATGTATGCCATGTGCTAAGAGGCTTCGAGGGGAAAAGACCAGCAGGCAAACCTAAGCAGATCAGTAAAGGTATATATTTGATACGCAGTATGGATAAGTGGCTGGGTAATGGTGGAATGCCCTTACTCGAAGAATTCGGTGTTGAATTGACTGAATATGGTGAAGGCTGGGTCGAGGGAACATGGAATCCGAATGGGCCTGTACAGGGCGGCATCTCTGCTGCCGTAGCAGATGCTGTAATGGCATTTGCAACTTTTGCTGCTCTTGAGCGAGGGGAGAGGTGCACACTCATTGAAATGAAGCTTTCCTATCTTCTAGGCATAGTAAAAGGGGATAAACTGCGAATTCGAGGAGAAGTCGTGCGCCTCACCCGTAAAATAGCGTTCTGTAGGGCTATCATTTTCCGTGCTGACGGTGAAGTTGCTGTTGAAGCAACCGGAACAAACCTATTGATGCTAGAGAATCACACATAGCTTTCTATAAGTAAATCCAATTCCTACTGATATCGTTGCCGGAAAGGATCCCCCATATCTCAGTAAGTTTGGTAAATTTTGCAATTTTTACATCTGCATTAGAGTATGTATAACGTCTGTCTATGACTTAATTGGATCGAATAATAAATGTCCTGATACCGTTTTCATACTTTTTCACTACAAAGTAACTAAGGTCAAAAAGGTTACGATGTTCTGCAATTTCATAGTCAAGTTTAGCTGTACTGAACTGACCGCCTTTAGAAAGATCTAGGTGGTTCGTGTCTGATACCCTAACTTTACTCTTTATATATCTTTGCATAATTTACAACCTCTTTGCTGAGTCCCATTCCAGCTACTTCCCCACCTAATGCATGAAGATGAAAAGGCAGTTGCAGCGCCTGAAATTGCAATAGTATCACGACGAATCCTGAGAGGCTTTTCACGAGCAATCAAGTCTTTGGTGTGGATATAACCAAGGGATCTTGAACCTGAATAGAGCCGTGTCATTTCAAAACATTCCTGAGTCACACTAAAACTATCCGGACTCCTGTAATTCACTGTACAGTTGATTATAAGATAAGGACGGTCAGAATCCTTGATCATCGATTTATCGGCAATGGATTTGTACCGTGACTCTAGTCCGTGTTCGTGTAAAAGGTTTCGGCAAGGAGCCTGCCGAAGATATTACTGATATATTTAGTTTTTTCTGGGAAAGAGTTGCCTCCTGAATCACCCTGAGAGGGTTGGGCAATAAGGACTCAAGTCCTTTTTCTATGAGGTTTGTATGAGTGGGAATATCATGGAAGAACCAATCCAGATCATTGGACATGGCAAAAGGGGTGGATATACATGAACCGCCGGAAACAGCGGAAATCTAGTTGATTTGGCCGATAGCTCCGATATCGTAAAGCCCTTTGAGGATACCTAATTATAGCAGATCTGTATTTACCACAAGATAATGCCAGCCCAATGTGTGCCTTTCCTTTCTGCTTTATTATCTTTTTTCAGGCCATAGTTGTGAAACATAGATACCCATCTCAGCAAAGATTGGATTGTATTTTGATATATATACTATGATTCTTCCCTTATAAATTTGGTTGCCGCTTTTTACGACACTTTTCAAAAAGCGAGACCGTTACAAAAAAATTTTTAATGAACGGACAAAGGTATTTTTCTTTTGGGCAATAGCCATTAGGATCTCCTTTATCACATATTGGCAGAAGAATTTCAATCAATTTTGCAGGAATTTTGGTCTATTAGATTGAATCTTAGAGCTTTCCCTGGAATAGCTTTCCTAGTTTTTTTGATTACTAGCAGTTTGATTCAAAAATATTATTAACAGTATGGTTTATTTTGAGTTATCGTTTTTCCAAACCAAAAGATAGGAGGAAAAAAGATGCCATTTAAATGAAGACGGCCTGAATGAATAATTACTCACGATGTTCAAGCCAAACTTAAACAGGTCAGTAAATCTCGAACTGAAAGCGCTACTCGTATTGAACGGGCAAGAATGATCTTCGAATACTCTAATGGTCATACTATTTCTTTTATTACCCGGAGGCTTTCAACAAATCGGCCAAAGATAGAACGCTGCATTGATAAAGCATTGCAACTGGGTGCGTTACCTATCCTTGATGATCTTTACAGGACAGGTAAACCTCCGGCAATAACCCCTGAGGCCAAAACTCAAAAGATTAATAGAGGGGCTCCAAAATATTGAAAAAAAGCGATGTCCGACCAGATAAAATTAGCTATTACATGGAGCGGCGTGATCCTGACTTTGATCGAAAAATTGGATAATCACTCTGCTTTATATCTCGAAAGAAACAAGGAAATATTTGGCTGCCGTTCGAGGTGGATTTGATTTTGTATTTACCCTCACACATGGATCATGGTTGAATATTATCAAAAGTCTATTTGCCAAGATGACAAAAACATTTCTTCGTAGCATATAAGTAGAGTCAAAAGAGGAACTAAAACAGAGAATATCTAAATGGTTAAAAAACTAAATGAATCTCCAGTTATTTTCCGATGGAAATGGCGCTTGGATTCAATGTCAGCAGCATAAATATTGAAATGTTATCTTGGAATCAAACTACTAGATAATTTCTCCATAGAAGTGTGGGATGCTTTGGATAAAATATATCTGTGAGAGTGACAGTAAAGTGGGTTGACTATGATTTTAAGCTTTTATTTGAGGAATATTTGTGATAAACTTACGGATTAATTTTAGAATAATTACAAAAAACTAACATCATATTTAAACCCGTGCAGAACTCACATTTAGATGAGCATGAAGAAAGAAGAGCATCCAACTATATCATTCAACTTGATAAGCCTTCGAACGATTAATAATCCTAAACCAGCAAGGTTTCGTACTCTTCCTTCTAAACTGATTTAAACATCCAAACAGTTGCACGGGTTAAAATTTGATCACTGCCTTGGCAATAGAAAATTTATAAAGTTAGATGATACATTTTTTTTAATTTTTCTGAATCAGCGTTTGGATTTTTTACGCTTGTTTGTTATCCTGAATTTCAATACCCACAACTCTCATGCCAATGGTTTAGTTGAAAAACTACACCAAGCTTACTACGATTGTTTGGTTACTAGAATATTTGATCATAAGCCATGGATTGAAGATTATCAAAACGATTGGAGAAATCTGATTGACAGATCCAATAAAAGCATCTTGGATGCCCTAGAGGAGGCTATTGATCTCGTTGAGGCTTTTTTTGACAAGAAGAATATACCCTTAGTATCACCTTTCTTAAACACCCTTGCAAACCAGAAAAATTTTGAACAGAAGGAGATTCTTCCTGAGCTTGATAATGTGCTGGAGACTTATAGTCCCAGAGTAAGGAAGAGTCATAAGGAAGGGGATATCCATGTCCGGATAATAGTACTGACTGATTTATCTATACACGGAAAAGAAGGTGTAGTTATCCAGCAGTAATCCTTCTGTATCGAGCATACTCTTTGTAAATTTTAGGATTTATAGCTTGATTTTCACTTAAACATAATGAAATATATGGAGCATCCTTTCTATATGATTTTTTTTCCAGTAGTTGGATAAAATAAATGACGTATTGTCCTAACGCTATGAGGGAGGAAACGATCAGCAAGCTTCAATGATAGTTAATTTGTAACAAAAGTGTTTTATAATTCGGTTATCTTTACAATATTATTTACAATGATCACATCTAAAAGCCCTTTATGTGGATTACCACAGCAGAGTCAATCTTCAAAAAATCTGATAGATTATATAAAATTAATTCTGTTACGTAACACTAGAGCCTCGTTTGGAACTATTAGATGGAGGGAAAAAATGATAAAACAACGGCTATTCTCAATTATAGCAGTGATTATTTTTGTTTTTTTGGAGACTCAATTATTTGCTGGAACTGTTACTTATCCAAAAAAATGGGGTCAGAACCTTGCAGCTGCATCAGCAGGCTCTTCAGTCGTATTTGTTTCGAGCGATGAAAGGAATGCACAGCGACTTATAGATGGTCAAGACGGTGAAGGAAATCACTGGGAACCAGTCTGGAGCCAAGGCCGACCCTGGTTTTTTATTCTCGATTTTTCCAAGCAAGTCGATGTAGGTATTATTCTGTTTTCAACACATTCAGATCTAATAAATGGAGGTGTTCCAAAAACAGTTGAGATCTTGGCGGCTACAGAATCTCCTAACGAGATGAAGGTGGTTCACAAAGCCACACTTAAGAATGAAAAAGTGCAGGTAATAGAAATAGATAACCCCTTTCTTGCGCGGTATCTTAAAGTCATGGTTCTATCAGACTATGGCAAGCGTGGTGGAGAAATAGGGGAAGTCGGTATTTTTGCGAGAAAAAGCATTGCACATAAGGTATTCCGTGGTACCAAGAAACACGATATCCTAGAACTTAAAAATGGGGATGTTCTTACAGGTATAACACTGAATGAAAGTATTACCATGCAGACATCTTATGCAAAGCTTTCTTTTTCGAAAAAACAGCTAGCTTCCCTTATTCTTGAAGATGATACAGAAAATGTAGAAAAGTTAATACTGGTTAATAATGATGTTTTTAGTGGTTTCATACTTGATAAATCAATAAAATTCAAATTAAACACAGGTCCAGAGATTGAGATACGGCGAGAGAAAATCAAACGACTCGGTATACAAATGCGCAAATCGGAAAAGAGGAGATACCCAGAAAACGATCTTCTGACACTTAAAAACGGAGATATTTTCACCGGCCGGGTTTCAACTGTGAGTATCTCTGTAGCTACATCCTATGCAACAGTTCCTGTGACAATAAAAGATGTAGTGTCAATTGAGTTTATTGGAAAGGATCGTGTTGTTACTAAAATTACCTTGCGAAATAAAAACCAAATTCAAGGTCTTCTCAAAGAGGAAGATATTGCTGTTGACTTGGATTATGGACCAGAAGTGAATATATATAAGGATAAGATAGACAAAATAGTGTTTCATTAACTATGATAGCCTATGTGAGACCTTTCAACAGTCACTCGGATCCCTTGAAAGCCAATTTGCCTAAAAAAGGACACTAACCCTCATTCCTTTTTATAATAAAATGCTCCTTTTCGCTCTATGAATAGGAGATAAAATGAGTATCTCACCGAATATGAGCTGTGATAAGGGTTAGTGACTCAGTCGCTCCATAGACAAAACATACCCTTATTCTTGATTTTGGAAGATTTCATCTTTTGTGTAAACCTCATAAACATGGTCTGAGAAGCTCTCCTCTACAAAACCGGCAACATCTTCCTGAGTATGGCCTTTAGCATCCAGTATTTCCTGATCAAGATAGATCATATCGTCGAATGGTTTGCCCTCTGAGGGATCGTTAAGGATAATCTCCTTGCTAAATCTACTTTCAACCGCATCAAAGAGATCCCCCGTATAGAGTATTCGGTCGCCATATGAGTTATGGGCACCGTGATCAGCTGTCACTATCATCACATAATTATTTTTACCTATATTCTTATCAAGCCAGTATTTGATCTTTTTCAAGCAATAGTCGATGTAGTAGAGTATAGTATAGACTTCTGGAGAATTTACGCCATATCGGTGTCCAACTTTATCGAGACACTTGAAATTATAATAGACAAGGTCAGGGATACAATCCATTCCGACTCCTTCAGCTTCCATAGTCTTGAGCAACATATCGACAGCCCATAGCTGAAAGAAAGGTGTATACATGGTGTCTTCATAGTAATCGTTGTTGGGGAAAGGTACACTCTCGTCCCATAGTTGGTATGCTTCAACAGGTTGCTCTGCACCATCTGTCACTGAAGGATGACTGAAGGAGAAAAGAGTGCCGTCAGGAAACACCCCCTGAGGACCTTTGATAGTATTGTAATTAGGTACTGTGTAAGGGCTATTGTCTTTTACTACGGTACTTTCTGTCCAATATGTGTTATGAATATCGACACTATAAGCATCGAGCAACCACTGATCGATACGTATAGGATTCTCCTTTGAATACTTCAGATACATTGGTAGGCTGAAGTATTCATCGTTCGTATAAGGAAGTCCTACATCACTGAGGAGTTCGATAATGATATCATGATCGCTCTGTGGTGAGTAAGCAGCACCATGGCCTCCCATGCCTAACGCTGCTCTAGCATAGGGACTCATTGAAATAATGACCGGGTTATTGAACTTCTCCAAGTCCATAACATCTGCGAGAGTCGGGGTAAGGAGGTTAAACATATTCATACTATGAAGTGGCTGGTCATCGAAAGCCAGAGGGAAATCACTGCCCAGATTTATGTTGTTACCGATAATACCATTGATGCCCGGGGTTGCACCGGTACCGATAACTGCATGGGATACAGCGGTTCGAGATACAGAATAACTCAAACGGGCATTCAGATATTGTGCTCCTTTTCCTGCTAATACACTTCGTGTAAATGCAAGCGCATCCTTAATCTGAGGGTTTGTCAGGTAATCGGCTCTGCACTGATCTAAGGTAAAGACCAGGGCTACCCTTGGTGTCAGCAGTTTTCTGATTAACTTTGGTTCCTTTGTATCATTTTTGTGCCATAGCTTCAGTGCTTCGGTCAATACTCGGCCATTTGACTCTTCAGGAGGATCAACAAAGAGAAGTTTAGCGAGTGTTTGCGTGATATCCTCTAGTGAGGCTTCTTCTTTGAGTATAGCCCCTCTCTTGATCCCCTTTCCATAGAGTATCAAGGGGATACATGTATCCGATTCCCATGGAAACCCATGGGAACATGCAAAAGTAGTGTTTTTTTCTGAGCTTGTAAGTACATCCTCCTGATAGACTATATAGAGTTCAGGGCTCCTGTCTTTTGCATTTGGAACACAATTCCGCTGAATCATAGAGAGGAAATCCGGTTCACTATCGCCTTGGCTTTGTGATGCTCTGAAAACGAATAACAGCGACAGGATAATTACTCCAACTACTATCTTTTTTATTCTTCCTTTGATTTTCATTATCAACTTACTCCTTTTTCTCATTGTGCAGTAAAGATTTACAACACCCTCATCGATTTTTCCATCTTATAGAGTAGCTCTTTCATTAGGCTATCCTATTCAAAAGGAAAGTTCCTCTATTAAAAAACCTCAGAAGCATCTTCCATATTTTTCGTTATTCATTTTCCTTACATTTCTTTGAAGGTAAATCTGTATTGAAATGTCTCGGATGAAAGACTGTCAGCTGGTTGACCGTCGATTTCCATATAAGGATACATGAAATAATTTATCGTCCCAGCCTTTGATACGGGATTCAATTCAACCTCCTTTCCTGTGCTTAGTTTTATTCTGTAAGGGTCGACTGTGCCGAAATAGTAGTTCCTGTATTCTTCTGTCTTTGGATGCTCGAGTTTGATATCTTGTACAAGTATCGTTTTTAAGACATCTGCAGGGTCAACAGGTACCCAGCCATAGCCTGGAAGATAGAATTCAGCCCAGCAGTGTTGCCATTTGCTAATGTCGTTCTTCTCGCCTTTACCTAGTCGTATCCCAAAAACCTCACGGCTTGGCACATCAGCAGCTTTTGCCAAAGCAACGAAGACTGAGTTTATATCTATACACTTTCCGCCCCTGTGTTTGAGAAGTCTATAGACATCCCCATCACCACAGCCCTTTACATTTGGGTCACGATACATGTTTTTAACAACCCAATCATAAATCGCTTTGGCTTTGCTAAGAATGGTCGTCTTCCCAGAAGTGATTTCATCTGCGAGTTCTCTTACCTGGCTGTCCAAAGGGCTCATACGGTATAAGTAATTCGCATAGTCGGATTTTGACCAGGGAGCTTCCTTTTCAGGAAAGTCCTTCCTTACTATCTCATCCCGACTTGCCTTGAATTGGAATGTAAGGCAAGGAGCCTTGATTGTTTGATCCCACTTTGCAAAAAGTATCATGTTACCATGCATTCTATCGCTGTATACTGCATGCTGTGAGTGGTTACCGGTAATCTTTATGTCAGTTATCCTTTGAAAAGGCGTTGAGACCGGATAAGGTATCCAAAGTCTTATCTCCTTTACATGAGAACTCCGCTTGGGTTTGAACTCCATTGTTATTTCGCCGTTTCGGGTCATTGACCATGCGGGTGTAACCAAAAGAGCAATGCCCAAAACAACTTGAGTGACAACTCTCGCCATTTTTTTTTGAACCTTCTTCTGCTTGTTCCAATCCACTGGTTTAATCATCTTTCTGAGCTCCTTCACGAGATAAATCGGACAAATTTAATCACTATTAATGCTATATTGCAAATAGATATTTTCTATAATGTTAATGTATAAGCATAGGTTGGGGCTATGTTTGCCGTAGTTCTTAAAGAACACGCATCTATTTTGAGAAAATCCTTAAAGGTGGTCTTCCTTGCTGCCAGTTGGACTAATCGAGTGATTTATCGACGATAGTAAAAAAAATTAGAGAAAAATCTTCCTCTTCAGACTTGAAAATTGTAGTTCCTAATTGGTAATATCAAACGTCCGCATGGAAATAGCGCTTTGTCCAATCCCTATGTCATGCTCAGATTCTAGTCCTCGAAATATTTCAATCTATTCCTGCTTGCTATGTGAAATGCAAAGCCATATTCTGCGAAACGGTTTAAACCTTCGGCTTTCTTAAGCTTCAACGGAGTTACTCCACCCAAGGCAAGAGTGCTAGGGGATATAAAGGTTTGGTTGGTGTTTATTTTTTATAAACTCTATTAAAAAAAGGAGGATAAGTATGGTTAGAAAAGGCATTATTTCATCTATTGTGGTATTTGCTCTTTTCATTTTAATGACAGGGCCAGGATTTGCTCAAGAATGGGTGGCGAGGCAAGATGGAGGGGGATCTGGTTATGACGTCGCTGTTGGTATGGCGGTTGATGTCAGAGGCAATATCTATGTCACTGGCTATATCAACGGCGGTGATTATACTGATGTCCTCACGGTTTCCTATGACAGCGAAGGGAATAAGCGCTGGGTTCGAATATACGATGCAGTGGGGGTCTGGGACGCTCCCTACGCCATAACGGTTGACGGCAGATGCAACGTTTTCATCACAGGCTTTAGCGTGGGAGGCCTTGGTAATTATTGTACCATTTCGTATGATAGCGATGGGAATGAGAGGTGGGTTCAAAGGTACGATGGGGCGGGAAGCTGGGGCGCCGGTTACGCCATAGCGGTTGATTTCAGCGATAATGTTTATGTCACAGGCGATGCTTACTGCACCATTTCATATGACAGAGATGGGAGTGAGCGCTGGGTTCAAAGGTACGATGGGCCGGGAAATGGCTGGGACACTGCAACTGCCATAGCGGTTGACGTCAGTGGCAATGTCTATGTCACGGGCATAAATGACGGTGACGGGACTGATGATGACTATTGCACCATTTCGTATGACAGCGATGGGAATGAGAGATGGGTTCAAAGGTACAATGGGCCGGGAGATGGCTCGGACGAAGCCACTGCCATAGCGGTTGATGTCAGTGGCAATGTCTATGTCACGGGCAAGAGTTACGGTGGTGAATCGTCAGGCAATGCTTATTGTACCATTTCCTATGACAGAGATGGGAATGAGCGCTGGGTCCAAAGGTACGATGGGCCGGGAAATGGTTGGGACACTGCAACTGCTATAGCGGTTGACGTCAGTGGCAATGTCTATATCACGGGCAAAAGGGAAGGTGACTGGACAGGTTATGATTACTGCACTATTTCGTATGACAGCGATGGGAATGAGAGATGGGTTCAAAGGTACAATGGGCCAGGGTTTGGCTCGGACGAAGCCACTGCCATAGCGGTTGATGTCAGTGGCAATGTCTATGTCACGGGCAATAGCAGAGGTGTTGGCACTTTTGATGATTACTGCACTGTTTCGTATGACAGCGACGGGAATGAGCGCTGGGTTCAAAGATACGATGGGCCAGGAAATGTCGGGGATGGCGCCACTGCCATAGCGGTTGATTTCAATGGCAATATCTATGTAACTGGCGAAAGATTTTCTGATTACTGCACTATCAAATACGTGGGTAATCCTGTTAAAACCCTCCTTGAAAAAGCAATAACCACAATAGATGATTTAGATGATGATGATTTCAAATCCGGACTGTTGAGAGGTATACTGTTAAAGCGGATAAACTCAGCGTTGAGTACATACGAGAAGGGATTCACCAATATTGCATTGGTTCAATTGAAGTATGATGTAATAGAAAAGATGGATGGATGCGCAAAGAGAGGCGAGCCGGATACGGGTCTGATACTCTATGAAAATGACTGGCTGATAACGTGTGATGCTCAAAATAATCTTTATCCTCTTATAGCGGATGTCATTGATATATTAGATTCTTTGTAACTGTCAAGGTTCAAAGTTCTAAGGTTCAAGGTTAAAATGAGGCGAATTTTAGACGTTCACTATGAAAATGACAGCGCCAAAACGGCGGGTGTGACCTTTCGGGGATAGAAGGACCGGAATCAGGCGAGGCTCCTGCGACCGATTATACCTGCTGCTTCAAAGTGTCGCGCAGGCAGGTTATATGAGTGCGAGCCACCGTATCTGATGTCGGTGCTTCGGGCAGGCGGATCTTTTTGTATTTGTATACAGAAGACATCTGCAAAGATATAGCCCACTGAAACCACCCAAGGCAAAAGTGCCGGAGAATACAAAGGTTTTGTTGACGTTTATTATCTAGGATTGTATAGGAATTTTCATTTTTCTTTAGCAAAATTGGGCAGATTATGGTAAAGGGGGGAGGGAGTGAACAGATACAAGGCAGCAGAGGTGTTCGATGCAAGTGATCGGCCAAGGCACTT
>JAXHVA010000059.1:0-25805 GCA_034189035.1 Thermodesulfobacteriota bacterium | reverse complement strand
GGCAGGATTACCACGATAAAAATAAATCGACTGTGAATTGGCAATTTACTACAGATGATGCCAGAATCAAACTGGCGCGTTTTTATCCGTTAATTAACACTTGAAATGACACTAGTTGGACATTAGATAGGAAGATTGGTCATAATGAAACGTCCTATTCAATTTTCTTATATTGATTTGGATTGTGTATATTGATGGCTCTATCGAATTGATAATGAGGTTTTTCTTAGATAAGAAAGGAGTTAACCATCAAATTGGTTAACTCCTTTCTTGGTGCCGGAGGTCGGACTCGAACCGACACGGGCGCAAGGCCCGGGGGATTTTGAGTCCCCTGCGTCTACCAGTTTCACCACTCCGGCAATATGACATATATCGAATTGTATTATACGTAAATCAAAATCAATTGTCAATAAAAACCTTGACATTAAATCGATTTTATGATTATAATCTATCATTTAATTCCGATTGATTATTTCTTCACAAGATGGCTATACAATGGCATAAGATTGGGGCTGTAGCTCAGTTGGGAGAGCGCTTGAATGGCATTCAAGAGGTCGTCGGTTCGAGCCCGATCAGCTCCACCAATAAGAGTTGAGGGGTTAGGAAATTATATTAGTCTAACCCCTTATTAATTATTATGAGTGCCCATCCATAAATGGTCCTTTTGCCCGATCTCTTTTTTGGGCTCAGGTGTATGAGCACATTGCACTGTGCCCTACATACCTTGATATTCCTGCGTGTCCTGTGAAGTGCGAAGCCATATTTCACTGGGACAGTAAAATCTTCGCTTTCCTTGACTTTAAAATTGCTCATTTCTGAATGGACACTAGCAAAAAAGAGGTAAAATTTGGGTATTCCTGAGAGAAAAGAAAGGGAAAGACGTAAGAGGAAAAAGGATATTCTTGAGGCTGCAAAAAACGTCTTTTCAAATAAGGGATACATGAACGCAACAATTGAGGAAATTGCTCAAGAAGCTGAATTGAGTACAGGGACAATCTATCTGTATTTTTCTGGAAAAGAGGAACTGTATGTCTCTCTTATCCTAGAAAGCTATGATATCCTTATAAGTGAAGTGAACAAAGTACTCGGCGAAGATATAGACAAAGGTGAAATATTGGTTAAGATTGCCAGGACATATTACAGATTCTGCAAGAATTATCCGGATCATTACCGAGTTTTAAATTTCATTGTAAATGAGCATTTTAATCTGAAGCTAGCATCTGAATTGATAGAGAAGATTGGTGAAAAGACCGATATGATCTTTAAAATGGTGAGTGGAGTGATTAAAACAGGGATTCAAGAAGGCATATTCAAACCGGTTAATGCCTTGGATATTACAAGCCTCTTTTGGAGTAATCTCCATGGTATCATACAGGTTCAAACCACTATAGATTACTTGAAGAGCAAAAAAACGGATGTAGAGACTTTGATCACAAAAAACATTGAACTTATTGTTGCTGCTATCAAAGTTAACGAGTATCCATCCAGAAATAATTGATTCTGTTCAATACAAAAACCTGAGTTTTTAGTATGCTGTGAAGCACAAAAATAGATTGATCAAAAAAACCAATCCCTTATACAGAAAGAGACCCTTAACAATGATATCCGAATGTGTCTGTGTCGGATGAATTCAATTTCTTTTTTTGATTATTATTTATGATCTTAATGAATTTTAAGATGGAGGTTTTCGATGGTTGTAGCCGGCATTGATGTTGGTTCACTCACTACCAAAGTAGTTATATTAAAAGATGATAAGATATTGTCTACTAGTGTATTATCGACAGGTGAAGAAGGAGCTGTAATTGCGAAAAAAGCCATGGATGAAGCCTTAAAGAAGGCGAGGCTTTCTTTCGATCAGTTAGAGAATATTGTTGCGACAGGTTATGGTAAAAAGTCGGTTGCTTTTACAAACAATACGAAATCAGAGATGTTTTGCCATGCGAAAGGAGCTCATTGGTTATTCCCCTTGGCAAGGAAAGTCATTGATATCGGTGCTGAAAGTAGCAAAGTGATACGACTTAATGAAAAGGGAGATGTAGAAGACTTTACAGGTAATGACAAGTGTGCAGCCGGGACAGGCATATTTTTAGATACTATGGCAAAGGCAATGGAGGTACCAATCGAGGAGGTAGGTGAGCTCTCTTTGAAATACGAAAAAAAGGCTCCGATCAGCAATATGTGTGCTGTATTTGCCGAGTCTGAGGTAGTCTCCCATGTTCACAGAGGGACACCACGAAATGATATATTAGCAGGTATACTAGAGTCTATAGCAGATAGAATTTTCGGCATGTCAAATCGGATGGGGACACAGAACGATGTCGTAATGACTGGTGGTGTCGCAAAGAATATAGGCATGGTAAGAGCATTGGAAGAAAAACTCGGATTGAAAATATATGTACCTGAAGATCCTCAAATCGTTGGTGCATTGGGCGCCGCCCTTATTGCTCAAGATTATAAATAATTGTAACACTTTGGTTTTTTGACAAGAGTTACAAGAAACGGCAATCAAATGTTAATCTGTGTAAAATCACATCCTTTTCTTTCTCTTTCTTATATCACTGAGAGGTTCAGATAATACATGCATTAGAATTTGACGGTCGTTGAAGCCTGTTGATAGTTTTCCATTTCATAGTAATAAAATGACACAAAAGGAAAAGCAAGTAACCCGATGGGTAAAAAAACTGCTTGATAAAAAGGAATCGTTGTAAGTTAAGGAGATATCATATGAGAGTTGTTGGTATAGATATTGGATCTCTAAGTGGCGAAGCAGTAATATTAGAGGATGGAGAGATAATCTCTTACAGTATAGTTAGAACAGGAGCTGACAGTGCAAAGACAGGTGAAAAAGCATTGGATGAAGCATTGAAAAAGGCAGGGATCTCTTTTAAAGATATTGAATACACAATAGCAACGGGGTATGGGAGAGTAATCGTCCCTTTTGCAAATGAAAACATCACGGAGATTTCATGCCATGCAAAAGGGGCCAATTACGTATTTCCCACAGCAAGAACCATCTTAGACATGGGAGGACAAGACTGTAAAGCCATAAGATGCAATGATTCAGGGAAGGTTACCAATTTTGCGATGAATGACAAATGCGCAGCTGGTACAGGGAGATTCTGTGAAGTCGTGGCTGATGTGTTGGATGTCCCCCTACAAGATATTGGCGAGATATCCCTCAAGGCCGAAAAGGATGCGATGGTAAGCTCTGCATGTGCTGTCTTTGCAAAATCAGAGTTGGTCTCTCTATTGAGAACCGGGACTCCAAAGAGTGAGATCCTATCGGGTATTCATGAGGCTATAGCGACTAGGGTATATGCATTGCTTCAAAGGGTAGGCGTTGAAAAGGATTTTGTTATTACTGGTGGTATTGCAAAAAATATAGGTGTAGTAAAAAAGGTGAGCGAGAAGGTAGGGTTGAAACCGCTTATATCAGAAGAGCCTCAGATTATCGGTGCTTTAGGCGCTGCTATCTTCGCAAAAGAAAGATACAAAAGGGATAAACCCAAAAATAAGACCATGAAAAGGAGACAGCAATGATAATAAACTATGGTTATGCAGATGGCAGTGGAGAATACTATCTTGTGATAGATACAGATAAGTGTGATGGTTGTGGAGATTGTATTGATGCATGTCCTCAAAATGTACTCGAACTTGCAGAGGATGATTATGGGGATATAGTCGTAAAAGTGAGAGATGAGGTAAAGAGTAAAGTGAGTTATATATGTCTCGGTTTTAATCCAGGTTGTAGTAAAAATGAAGTGAACTGTCGGAGTGTATGTAAACATGATGTGATCGCTCATACTTGGTAACCACTATCTTTAATATTCGTACTGTTCTTTAAACGAAAACCTTACAGTTACTATCTGCAAATCGCCAACGAAGCTGAATTCGATAATGAGAGAAGCGATGGTTCTATCCTTTTCAATCCCTTCAAATAAAAATAGCGGTGATTGCTTAGCGATCTTAATGAGCTAAGGAGCTTTATGATCCGGCTATACAGCTACAAATAGAGATTATTATCTCTTTAAATATATCCTTTTAAACTCTTCATAACTTATTTGACCTCAGCCCCTCATTAGAGTAGTATTGATGGATGATGACCAAAAATCCTCTTAGTCGTCCGCTTTATTAGGAGTGATAACCAGAGATTTTTTTTAGGATAGACACAAAGCCGTTTAAAAAGGTACATCTGATAAAAGCGGACTTTAAGTAATGGACTGAATCGTATGTATAAAAACTTTTTTGGTTTAAAAGAAAGGCCTTTCAAGCTGGTTCCTAACCCTGCCTATCTCTATCTTAGCAGAAGTCATGAGGAAGCGATTGCCCATCTTAAATATGCGATTTCTCAGGGGGATGGTTTTGTTGAGATTACAGGAGAGGTAGGAACCGGCAAGACAACCATTTGCCGTTCCTTTCTTCAAGATCTTGATGGAGATATAGAAGCTGCGTATATCTTTAATCCTAAGTTGGACTCATTGCAGTTATTGAAGGCTATCAATGATGAATTTGGGATCAGCTCCGAATCGGATAATACGAAAGACCTTATAGATACCCTGAATATTTTTCTAATGGATGAGAAGACAAAGGGGAAAAAGGTGATTCTACTTATTGACGAAGCACAGAACCTAAACAAAGAGGTATTGGAACAGCTAAGATTGCTTTCCAACCTGGAGACCGATAGAGATAAACTCTTACAGATAATTCTCGTGGGACAGCCTGAACTGGGAGAGATGCTTGACTCGAATGAACTTAGACAGCTAGGACAGAGAATAACTCTTTGTTGCCATCTTAGTCCTTTGTCATATAAAGAGACAAGAGGATACATCCAACACCGGATAAATATCGCCTCTCAAAGACCGGTAGCCAGATTCAGCAGACTTGCCTTTCATTATATCTTTAAATATTCACGAGGTATCCCCCGTTTGATAAATATCGCTTGTGATCGAATGCTTCTTTATGCCTATGTCATGAATAGGCATAAGATAACAGGAAGTATAGCCAGAAAAGCGATCATGGAATTGGCAAGTGGAAGAGATCTGAAACGGTACACTATTGCACAAAGAAACAGGTTAATACTTTTTGTTTTTCTAGCATGCATCGCATTCTTTTTATTTATCTTTTATACTCCTGGAATAATCATTATGGATTTCCCTCTTAAAACATCGGTACGCAAAAAAAGTGAGGCCCAATATCGAGAACACTCAGATGTGAAAATATCCACTGGGGCTATCGATGAAAAACACCTCATTGAAAAAAGAGAGAAGGGAATTACACAGGTGGAACCTGTTATTATGAAACCAAAAAAGAATTTGTCAGAGTTCCTTGAGGGGTTGGATGTGGATTCATCGAGATACACAGCTATCAAGTCTGCTTTAGATTTTTGGAATACGGGTTCTCAAATCACATCATACCTCGATCAAATGGAAGATGATTTCACCTTTTTTAAACTTGCTGCAAAGCAAAACGGTCTTTTGATCCAACGCATTGCAGGAGACCTAGGGATTCTTTTGGGATTAAATCTCCCCGCTATACTCGAGTTTTACCTTCCTACCGATCTCAGTTCCTCGTACCTTACTCTTTGCAGGATAGAAGGGAACAGGATTACTTTAATAGGCGGTGAAGAAAACGATGCTATAGAAATTGAACTGCATGAAATGGCGCCTTACTGGTCTGGTGAGGCCTACATCTTATGGAAAAATTTTCGAACATGTACAGGCATAATTCCACTGAATGCCCCGATAGATTCTATAATAACCCTGAAGATCCTTTTGCGGGATATTGGGTTTGATGAAATTGAAATCAACCCCTCTTATGATGAAAAGACCAAAAGAGCGGTAGAATTAATCCAAGAAAGACACGGTGTACCTGTAGATGGAATTGTGGGTTCATTGACAAAGATCGTGCTTTACAATGAAATAGAATCTTTGAAGATACCTCATATTTTAGGCAAATGATTTTATAGAGCTAAAGAGTCTGTAGTTGCAGTACAATTAGAATTACTTAGCAGATAAAAGGATGTGCTTGAAAGTTGAGTTCAATATTAAGGGCATTAAAGAAGCTTGAAGATGAAACTGCAAGGCAAATTGATTTTCCACGATGGCCGAAAACAATAGATAATATAAAGGCAGTAAACAAATCTGTAAAAAGGGCTTGGCTATCTAGTAGATCCTTTCTCATATTTTTCGTTGCAGTTATAATCGGTTTCTTCGGATGGGTACTGTTACACGAAAGACAGCACATCATCAAAGCCCCTTCTCCTGAAATTATATCTTCTAGGCCAGCAGAGAAAGTGAAGGAAGAAGATACCGTCTCTCCCCTTGAGACAAATACGAGGAATACAAAACCAGTTATTGAGACAACATCAGATCTTCTTCAAAAAAAATTGAAAAAACAAGGGGTGCTTTCGAAGGATACTTCCAATTTTAAGAATGGTTCATATGCGAATAAATCTATAAACGAAGAACCAAAGCCTGCAGTATCAAAACAATCTGATACTTTTGGACAGCTCATAGATTCACATTTAGAATTGCAGGCAATCGCATGGTCATTTGATCCAGGTGAACGTATAGCAGTTATAAACGGGAAGATCGTAAGAGAGGGAGACTCTATTCAAGGGTTTTCTATTGTACGTATAAGCAGTGAATTTGTTGTCGTTAAAAGGGGAGCGAGAGAGAGGAAGTTGATATTTAAACTTAATTAAATAGGGCCCATCCATAATGAGCCCTTTTGCCCAATCTCTGCGTCAGGCTCAGATTTTAATCCTATTCCCTTTTTTTAACCTTGAACATAATTGCTCATTTTTGTATAGACATTAATCAGCCAATAATAATTTCTTATCAAGATGGTGTAAGTTTTGATATTAAATAGGGAACCCTGCCCTGAATTAATCTGGTTTGCAACCAATCGTTGCAATCTGAATTGCACGTATTGTTGTAACAACGATGCCTTGGATAACTTAGATGAGCTTTCAACTGAACAGGCCAGAGAGCTAATCGCGCAGGTTGCAGATTTTTCTAAATATTTTGTTATTATCGGTGGGGAACCTCTTTTGAGGGAGGATATATTTGAGTTATTTGATTATGCCCATACATTGGAACTTCACTGTAGTATTATTACCAAAGGAACGGGTATGAAAGAGATATGGGCAGAGGAAATGGCCAGAAAAAATGTTCTGGTGAATATTGCCCTTGATGCTCTAAGCAGTGATATCTGTGATACGTTAAGTCGCAAGGAAGGTACTTGTGATAAGGCAAAAGAAGCAATAGAAACCTGTTTAAAAGCCGGTATCCTTCAAGGAATAACATGTACCCTGACAAAGGCAAATGCAGAAGAAACCTTCGAGATTATGAATTTTGCTGCAGAGCTGGGAGTAGAAGGGTGTTGGATGAGCTTACGCCCGCAAGGCAGAGGCATGGAAGTATATCGTGAGTTGGCCTTAATAGGCCATAAGTACGAAGAGTATTTACATAATTTTTACTGCAAAGCAAGGGAAATTAATAAAAAAACTGGCCTTAACTTCTATGTTTATGATCCCTTATATTGCCGCATACTTTCTCAGTATGGAGAACAGACTTCCCGGATATGTGGGATGGGGAGATATTTAAATGTAAAGGCCAATGGTGATGTAATCGTCTGCCTTTTTGCAGATTTTAAGGTAGGGAATATCAGAGAAAAGACACTTAAAGAGATATGGTCAGAAGTTGTTTCCAACCGCTTTTTTTATGAGATTCATGATCCCAAAAACCTTAAAGGTGCATGTGGAGAATGCTCTTATAATTATATTTGCGGAGGATGCAGAGTGAGAGCATACCAGCTGACAGGCGACTGGTTTGCTTCTGACCCTGTGTGTTATCTAGCGCAACACGTGAGTACCTAAAGCGTGACTGCCGCCTCCTTTCCTCTTCATATATTCTAAGAAATGTTTAATGACTTCCTTCAGCAAAAAACGGTCAAAGTAAAGATGGTCACATTTTAACCCGTGCAAAACTTGCTAGTGAGTGAGAGTAATCATTAAGAAAGAACAGTCTTAATCATTTGTATGAGACAGTCACAAATGTGTATTGCTGAGACTC
Source organism: Thermodesulfobacteriota bacterium (assembly GCA_034189035.1). Taxonomy (GTDB): domain Bacteria; phylum Desulfobacterota; class UBA8473; order UBA8473; family UBA8473; genus JAUXFK01. The sequence goes on along the minus strand of JAXHVA010000059.1, from coordinate 17,730 downwards.
ACAAACAAGAAAAAATCTCCATTTCTTAATGATCACTGCACCTCAGATAAGTCCGACGCTTTTATAAGCGTGATCGCCTTTCCTCATTAAGTCAATAGGCATTCTCTAAAATATCCTATAAAAAACCAAATTATTGTAGACAAAATTCCTTGATTACTCGTCATAGGAGATAAACAAGAGATCAAAACACCAGATGGTAGCATTTGTGGAACCAAATCAACAATACAACAAAACAGAGACATCTGATAAAGAATACCAAATAACCAATTTGGCGAAAGCGGCCAGGATAGGGGATAGGGAGTCCTTTGAAAAACTTGTAACACTTTTCCAAGAGAGGATATTTCAGATGGTCTATTATCGTACTTTTTCACAGATGGATGCAGAGGATCTTACGCAGGAGATTTTTCTAAAAGCCTTCAGGAGTGTACAAAGCCTAAAAGACACCAACTATTTTAAATCCTGGCTTTTCAAGATTGCAGTGAATCGGGTACGTGATTTCAAAAGAAAGAGACAGATTTTTGCCTTTATCGGTATCGATAATAGGGAGCAAGGGTATGAGGAAGTTAAGAGAGAAATCTACGATCCCCCTTGGACGGATAGCAACCTCATGAAACAGGAGTTTTGGGAGTGTCTGGGGCTTTTCGTAAAAAAATTGAGCCATTGGGAACGGGAGGTCTTCCTTTTGAGGTTTTTTGATGAGCTTGGTATAAGGGACGCTCAGATTATTTAATAAGAGTGAGAGTACTGTTAAAATGCATCTTTACCGAGCCATTCACAAATTTCAAGGGGATACAAGTCTGGTTCGTCTCTTAAGAGGAGAAAGACGATGAGGCAAAGAGGAGAACATTTAAGTGAGCATCAGATAATCCAGGCAGTTGTCGATGTGACTGATCTGCCATATCCATTGCAGGACCATCTGAAGAAGTGTCCAATGTGCCTTATCCAAAAGGAACGACTTTCATTGTCTTCTTTCGCGATTGGGCGATAACTCAAGAGTTTTAACACCCCCTTATAAAAAAAGGATACCCCTCTGCGAGTCAAGGAGTGCTAAAATACCCTGGTCGCTAGTCTGGAATTGGCAAAGGCTTATCGTTGCAGGGATTTCTTGTGCGATAGTACTTGTTGTTTTATGGTGGTCCTCGCCGTTAAGGATGTTTCCTGAGTGGAAAGAGTCGAAAAGGTACGAAGAGGTGTGGGAGGATTATCAGATAATGTATGAGATCGTTTGGTTAGAGGAACATGCTCTTCCACAAATATATTTTGATATCTCTTGCGAATCCGTCCCTGTTATGAGTGAGGACTTTATCCAGTTCCTTATCCCCAACATTCAAAACGATGCTTTTCAACGATTTAAAACAAAGGAGGTGCGATATGTTGTTTAAGAAGCTTACGTTACATTTATTTTCTCTTTGCCTTGTATTTCTATGGGTTCTTGTACCTGCTATTTCTATTGGCAACGATATCCTTCCAGGTAAATGGTGGCATAGCCCTAGAGTGGCTAAAAAGCTTGAGTTAAGCAAGGAAGAAAAGAAACAATTAGACGATCTTTTTGTAAAGAGTCGCCTCAAAATGATCGACTTAAAGAGCGAGATAGAAAAAAACAGGTTGAATTAGAGGATCTCCTTGAAAGTGAGACATTGGATGAGGTCGCTATAATGGAGCAGTTTAAAAAACTCGTAAAGGCTCGAGAAAATCTTTCGACTGAAAGATTTTCGTTTCTCGTTAAGGTGAGAAAAACATTAGGGTTTGAGCGCTTTCAATATCTTAAGACGTTTTTTGGAGAGTATAAGATGAGAAAACGTCATGAACAGGGCATGCATCCAAAGCCATAATTTTTAAATTCAGTTTTACATTTTACAAATAGTGTCCATTCATAGATAGGGTTTATGTAATAAAACACGTGGGGTTTACGTTATGAGCAAGGCAGCAAGAGGATTTGTGACGAGGTGAACATTGTGATAGATCGCAGGCGGAAACTTGAAAAGAACGCAACTCAAAAGCGAAAAGACCCATTCATGGATGGATACTATTTACATAATAATCAGCTAGGCATTAGTGCTTTTAGACCGTCAACTATCTTCTTAACTGCAAAACCTAGCAAAGATAAACCAGCCCCAATGACAATTAATGCGATACCAGGAAAAAACATGTCAGGTTGAAATGCAGTTAAAGCTCCCATACAAAGACCAATAATTCCTAATAAGATGATGATAAAGAATAACATTAAAAAACCCTCCTTTTTACTTCACACTGTGTGAGCCTCTTTTATGGTTATACTTTGAATATATTTACTACATCAAAGCTTCTTATGAAATCTTCTTTAACACTCGATCATTCGTATCGACTTTGTTAAAGACTTACCCCTCCCCCCCCCCTGAAAGATCATGTGCGGGGATATTTTAAAAAAAAGCTAAATTTATGGTTATATACCCTGTAGTAAAATGAAAAGCAAGACAAAATTTGGCTAGTAAGATTTTTTTTTAAAAATGAGCAAATAATTAAAGATAGAGGCAGACATCTTATTGTTGTTATTGGAATAAAAGAATGAATATGGTAATTATATCTTGTATGATACTTCCTTGAGATAGTATTGGACATTGAATGATTTTAGGCTATGTAGATAAAAAACTATCAGCAGGTTTCAACTTTAATCAAATCTTAATAACGGAAGTAAAGAGTGTGCCGGTTGAAAAAATAAACCAATTTGATTTGTTCTATATAGAACACGGTAAAGGTCTGCCAAATATTGTAATGCATGGGAGGTTTGGTATGGATCATATGTATTTAGATCCTTGGCTTGACCCGCTGAGAGATGTATTAAACCTAGTGTACTATGACCATTGCTGCAATGGCCGTTCGAGCTATCCGTCTATCAATATACTCACATTTCCCAAATTATGTGCCGATGCCAACGCACTGCGTGAATATTTAGGCTTCAGCAAAATTGTATTAATAGGTCATTCTTATGGTGGTTTTATTTCACTCGAATACGCACTGCGCTACCCCGAGACCCTAAGCCACCTGGTTCTTGTTGGTACTTTGCCTGCTTTCAAGAATGATAGAGGAGTTATTGCTAACGTAAAGCGCAAAGGAGCTACCAAAGAGATGATGGTAGCACTCCGTTTACATAATCCGGTCTTTAATCGGCAGTTTCAAGATCCCTCTCATGTTATCCTTCCGTTATACTTTGGCAAGCTTAAAAGTAATACTTGAGGTGATAAAGAGAATCTTAATATAGAGGGTTCTTCTGCAGGAGCAATTGTATGGAATCGGCACTTAAAATCAATGAAAAAGTTACAATCCCCTTTTCTGAGTTATGGTTTACAGCCAGTCGTAGCAGCGGCTCGGGTGGACAAAACGTGAACAAGGTCAGCACTCGAATTACCCTATGTTTTGACGTTACCAATTCCCCAAGCCTTACAACACAGCAGAAACAGATGATTCAAAGTAATCTCTCAACTCGCATAAATAAAGAAGGAGTTCTTAGTGTTGTTTCAAAGCGATATCGCAGCCAATTATACAATCGAGATATGGCTGTTGAGCGTTTTGTGTTCCTGTTACAAGAATCACTCGAGGAACAACTACCAAGAAAAGAAAGGAAGATTCCTTATACTGCCAAAAAGCGGAGGCTTGACGACAAAAAGCATCGGAGTCTCATAAAACAGACTCGATCAAAAAAGATTCTGCAAGATGATTGAAAGAGGTAGACATAAAAAATGTCCTCATTACAAATCAAAAATTTAAGTTGACAATACGCCATAAATTGATAAAATTATAGGCGGGAGTGGATAGGTCACTGGTGGGCCTCCTGGACTTCAAATCCAGTGGCGGGTAGAGGACTGCCCGCGATGGGTTCGATTCCCATGCACTTCCGCCAAAAGTAAATAATTGGCGATTGATTCCTTTAATTGATATGGTTCATCCTGAAAAACCTTATTTAATTTTCTGTGGAAAAGGAGATTGCACCTATTGAGTAAAATTGGTTTCCAATTGGAGATCGAACTTTTATAAAAAGGGGGGAGATATGTTTGGCATTGGTATGCCAGAGCTGGTCATTATCTTGGTTATTATCATGATTATCTTTGGAGCAGGCAGATTACCTGAAATTGGAGGCGGCCTTGGAAAAGGAATACGGAACTTTAAGAAGGCAACCTCTGGAGAAGATGAGATAGATGTTACCCCGAAAGATAAAGAGGAAAAAAAAGAGATCAAGGAATAATTGGAGGATTGCACTAAGCCCCCTTTCACTATTTCTTCCTTTTTTATAATCACAATCTAAAGATTGTGCTACGATATTATTAAACATGTTACATCCCTTTATATCCCCACCCTCTGGCGAAAAAAGGCATAAAGAATAATCAAAAATGAGAATACTAAACACCAAAGATGCAGACTTTTCAACAAGACTTGAAGGTATCCTGAAAAGGGCGGAACCTCCTAGTGAAAACATAGAAGACACCGTTAAAAATATACTTAATGATGTGAAGGAAAATGGGGATAAAGCAGTTATTGAATATGCAAATAAATTTGAAAAATCAAGATTAAAGTCTTCCATGTTAAAGGTCGAAGATACAGAGAGGGAAGAGGCAATCAAACATGTAGATAATGATGATATCGAGGCATTAAAGGTAGCTGCCAGCAGGATTGAAAGGTTCCACAGAAAACAGCTAAAAAATTCTTGGATTACAACCGAGGAAGATGGGATAGTCCTGGGACAGATGATTCAACCTATTCAGAAGGTTGGTGTTTATGTTCCGGGAGGGAAGGCGTCTTATCCTTCATCGGTCTTGATGAATGCCATTCCAGCTCAAATAGCCGGTGTACAAAAGCTTGTAATGGTTACCCCAACCCAAAATGGAATGGTCAATCCATATATCCTGATCGCTGCAGGTATCGTCGGCATTAAAGATGTTTTTAAGGTCGGCGGTGCTCAAGCCATTGCTGCTCTTGCTTACGGAACTGAGACTATACCCAAGGTTGATAAGATCGTCGGACCAGGGAATGTATACGTTTCATCTGCGAAAAGATTGGTATTCGGAGAGGTCGATATTGATATGATTGCAGGACCGAGTGAAATACTGATTATCTCTGATGGAAGCGGTTTGCCGGCTCATATTGCCTCTGATCTTCTGTCCCAGGCAGAGCATGATGAAATGTCAGCTTCATATCTCATTACAGATGCTTTTGATTTTGCCAAGAGTGTAGAGAATGAACTTTATAGGCAACTCGATAGTTTTAAGAGAAAGAGAATCGCGCAGACTTCTATTGAAAAAAACGGTGCTATCATAATAACAACGGGTATCGATGAATCTATAGAGCTCGCTAACAAAATAGCCCCAGAGCATCTGGAGCTCGCCGTAGAAAGTCCTTTTGAATTGTTAACTAAGATAAGAAACGCTGGAGCAATCTTTTTAGGTCATAGTTCACCAGAAGCAGTAGGGGACTATTTGGCAGGTCCTAACCATGTACTTCCCACTGGGGGAACAGCCCGTTTTAGTTCTCCTTTGGGTGTTGATGATTTTATAAAGAAGTCCAGCATTGTTTCTTTTTCAAAAGAAGCCTTAAACAGTGTTGGTCAAAATGTAATACGGATTGCAAGGATGGAAGGGCTTGAAGCCCATGCGAGATCTGTAGAGCAACGGATTAAATGAAGAAAAATTCCAATACAGAGTTCTATGCGGATTCAGATATTTAAGATATTTATATTATTTGATTGTGTTGAATGGATATCAAAGCTTTAACCGGGTCCTTTATTCTCAAGAATGCCTATAGTACGTCAAAGGAGTTGGGTGTTTCTATTTTCTTGGTAGGTGGGGCAATACGAGACTTGGTTCTCTTTTCCCAGCTCGAAAGGGACTTTGACTTTGCCATAAAAGGAGATGTGCACGATGCTGCAATGTATTTTGCCAAAAGAGTTCGGGGAAGCTCTTACTGCCTAGACTCAAAACGAGGACATTATCGAGTTACGATTAAGGGGAATACGCAGAGTAAAGATGTAGATTTTTCAAGATTTCAAGGAGATGAGATCAAAGAGGATTTGCTAAAGAGGGATTTTACTCTGAATTCCATGGCTATTGACCTAAAAGGCCTCTTTGAAAAGTCCGAGATTAAGATTATCGATCCATTAAATGGACTGGGTGATATTGAAAGAGGTATTATCAGGGCCTGTTCTCCTCGAGTATTTGATGAAGATCCACTTCGTTTGCTTCGTGCAGTAAGGCTTTCTGCGGCAACCGATTTTTTTATTGTAGATGAAACAGAAAGGCTTATACGGGAAAAAAAGAAACAACTGAGCTGTTCTTCCTGGGAACGGATCAGGGATGAGTTGTTTCAGATATTCGATTTATCCAATGTGTCCAGATCTATCGAAATGCTGGATGGCTTAGGGTTACTCAATATTATATTACCAGAAGTAGATGCATGGAAACATATAGATCAGGGCGAATATCACGATTATAACCTCTTTGATCACTCCTTAAAGACTATCGAAAGTATAGATTTGATTCTATCCAGTCCCTCTGATTACCTTCCTGGTTGCGCGTATTTATTAAAAGCCCACTTTAAAGAAGATTTACAAAACAATATTACCAGGGAAAATCTGATAAAATTCATTGCCTTATTACATGACTCAGGAAAGGTTGAAACTCAGACTTTTGATGGCAAAAAGGTGAGATTCTTTGGGCACGAAAGGGTTGGCCAAAAGATCAATAGAGCGATCGCTGAGAGGTTTAAACTCAGCCAAAGGTCATCCAGGATCGTTGCGAACCTTACTAAGAACCATATGCGGGTACTGAACCTATCCAAATCGAGCAGAATCACTCAGAGGGCCATGTACCGTTTCTTTAATGATTTGGGTAAAGATGGAATAGATTGTCTGATCCTTTCCCTGGCAGACGCACTGGCAACAAGAGAGTATATTACTTATAAACCAACTCTCCCTTTACTGGATGTTATAGAGGAGCTTTTGAAATACTATTCCAATGATTGGATGCAGGCATCTGAAAAACCATTATTAAACGGAACAGAGATAATGGAGCTTTTAAGAATTCCACAGGGGGAGGAGGTAGGGAGGCTTTTATCTTTATTAAAAGAGGCGCAGACAGGGGGGGGGATATCGACAAAAGAAGAGGCCAAAAATCTATTGTATTTAGACGGCTTTTTAAACCGTATGAATTGTATTCAATAGTGTGTATCAAGAATTGAACTACTTTTTCAAGCTCATTGAAGGAAATGTAAAAAATAAGGTAAAGGGTGAGTACAGATGAGATTACTACTTGTAAATCCAAAACTTCCAGAGAGTTTCTGGAGTTTTAAGCTGGCAGTTGACACGCTATTATCTACTGTTAGAACGATCAATCCACCTTTGGGATTGGCTACCCTGGCAGCAATGTGTCCACAGGGATGGGAAGTTGAGATTATTGATGAAAACGTCGAGTCTATCCCTTTGTTTCCAGAAGCAGATATCATAGGAATATGCGGCATGGGGACTCAATTCAGTCGTCAAAAAGAACTACTGACTTACTACAGAAATGAAGGTTACTTCGTAATAGCTGGCGGAAGCTATGCCTCTTTATGCCCTGAGAAGTATGAATCTTTGGCAGACACTGTAATCGCAGGTGAGGCAGAGTATATCTGGAAAGAGTTTTGCAGGGATTTTGAAAAGGGAAATGCGAAACGTTTATATCAAGAGACTGGTATTGTTGCAATGGCAGATTCCCCTGTTCCTCGTTTTGACCTCTTAAGGTTGGAAAAATACCAGAGAATGAGTCTTCAGTTTTCTAGAGGGTGTCCTTTTAGCTGTGAATTTTGTGATATTATTGTGATGTTTGGACGTAAACCCCGTACTAAGTCTCTCGAACAGATCGGCAAAGAATTGGACATGCTGAGAAAATTGAATGTAAACAAGGCTTTTTTTGTCGATGACAATTTTATTGGGAATAAAAAGATTGCAAAGGACCTCTTGAAATTCCTAATCGATTACCAGAGAAAACATGGCTATCGATTCAGTTTTGGAACAGAGGTATCTCTAAATATTGCTCATGATGATGAACTCCTAGAGCTTTTTCAAAGAGCATGTTTTGAGTGGGTCTTCATCGGCATCGAATCCCCAGATGAAGGAAGCTTAAAGGAAACCAAAAAGTTTCAAAATACTCAACAGAATATGCTCTACTCAATCCGAAAGATCTATTCATATGGAATCGAAGTTCTTGCTGGATTTATAATAGGATTCGATAATGATACAATGGATACATTCGATATTCAATATCGCTTTATCAAAGAATCTGGAATTCAAGCGGCAATGGTTGGGCTTTTAACTGCTTTGCCGAAGACACCTTTATATGAGAGACTAGAAAAAGAGGAAAGACTTCTTTATGATAAAGACAATACAGATAATACAAAAGTCGGCACGAATATCATCCCCAAACAGATGGGCTACGATGAGATGCTAAGCGGCTATCGTACGCTTCATTATCGTTTATTAGACTATCGAAACATTGCAGACCGAATAAGAAATAAGATACGGTTTCTCATTCAACCGATCTATCAGACAAATTATTCTTTAGCAGAGATATCGAGGATTTTGTATAATTTCTTTGTATGCGGATTAATGCCCGGAGGATTTCGATGTTTTTTCCATTTTTTCCGATCTATTCCTTTTTTAAAGCCAAGACTTATTCCTGTTGTAATACAGGACTGGATTGTAGGTTTAGCCATGCGGGATTATGTTGATCGACACTTTAATAATAGGTTAGAGACTGAAGACAGCCTCGATCAGGGTTATCTGGAAAAACTTGAGAAGGTTTTTGGTCGTTATCTTAGACGTGGTGCCTTGGAATTATCTATCGAAAAAGTCAAAAAAACCGCTTCTAATTTTTCGATTTCCTTCAAAGGATTGCTGGATCGAGATTTCTTTATCCGAGCCCCCCATTATCTGGAGAAGCTCCTTAAAGACACAACTTCTTCCCTTACTTTACATATTGAAGAGTTAAATGGGTTACGACTCTATAATTTGGAACGACTCTTGCATAAACTTTCTCCTTATGGAGATAGAATCAGTATCAGTGTAAATGAAAAGCTGCGTGATATCGTTACTATTGACTCCTCAATATTTAATCTGATACTTGAGAAAGAATCGGGGCAGTTTGGTCTTGTCACAGTCCCTGTAAAATCAATTGATGATAACCGATTTGTCAGATAAACCTTCTGACTCGTAATTGGAATATCCTTCCAGAAATGAGTAGTTTTGTTCAAGACTCAAAAGAGTGAAGATTTTTGAACGCACCACAGAACATGATGGCTTCGCATTTCACATGGGAAAGTTCTCTCAGATAATTTGCATTTTTTGATTAGTTATATTTGAATCCCTAAAAAAATAAACTCAAAAGTGCTCGTCTAAGACCATCCATATCGTTTTTCGGTGAAACAGTTACATAAATAGATACTGAATGGAGGTTTGATTACTATGGAATATTCCATAAGCCCAGATAATGAGAGGTTCCCATTACCTAATGAAAAGGAGTATAAAAAAGAGTTTGAAAGACTATCTCAACTCGTTGCTTTGGAGAAAAAAAAAGGGAGGGAGATTGTAGTCATTATGGGTCTTGGTTTTGTCGGTGCAGTCATGGCAGCAGTTGTAGCGGATAGCACCGATATGAAGACAGGTAAATCATCGAAGTTTGTTATCGGCATGCAAAGACCAAGTACCAGGAGTTTCTGGAAGATTCCTGTCTTTAATAGGGGAATCAGCCCTGTTAACGCAGAAGACCCTGAGGTAGATACGATTATTGAACGGTGTGTTTCCAAGAAAAAGACTCTTACGGCTACTTTTATATACGATGCATTGAGTTTCGCAGATGTATTGATTGTTGATGTTCAGTGCGATTTTTTAAAAGAGGAACTCGGCAATCTGAAGAGCGGTCGAGCAGAGATAAATGCACTGGAAGAGAGTTTCAAGATTATAGCTCAAAAGATCAACCCTAACTGCCTTGTTTTGATCGAAACCACTGTCCCGCCAGGTACAAGTGAGTATATCGCATACCCAATAATAAAGAAGGGTTTCGAAAAGAGGGGGCTGTTAAGTGAGCCATTCATTGCACATAGTTTTGAGAGAGTTATGCCTGGTAAGGATTATGTCAAGTCGGTCCGTGATTTCTGGCGGGTATGCAGTGGTATAAATGAAGAGAGCAAAAAAAAGGTAATCGAGTTTTTAAGTGAAGTAATAAATGTAAAAGACTACCCAATAACCGTCCTTGATCGTCCGATCGAGAGTGAGACATGTAAGATTATTGAGAATTCTTTCAGGGCTACTATACTTGCCTTTATGAGTGAATGGAGTCTCTTTGCTGAGAGAAATGGAATCGATCTGTTCAAAGTAATTGATGCTATAAAAGTCAGGCCGACTCATAACAACATTATCTTTCCAGGACCTGGTATTGGTGGTTACTGTCTTCCTAAGGACGGTGGCTTGGGCTTGTGGGCATATAAACATCTGATGGGTTTTGAAGACGATATATTTAAGATTACCCCGGATGCCATAAATATCAATGATACGAGGGGATTGTATGTGGCTCAGCTTGTGAGGGATGCCCTTCGCAACATGGGAAGGATGGTTGCAGCTTCTCAAATAAGTCTATTGGGTGCATCGTATAGGGAAGACGTATCTGATACTAGGTATAGTGGTTCCGAATTGATAGTTAGAAAACTTGCAGAGATGGGGGCAGAGGTTAAGATACATGACCCTTATGTCAAACACTGGTGGGAATTTGAAAAACAGGATACGTATCCTTCTGGAGGGCGAAGCTGGGCTAATTTTTTTAGGAATCAGGATCATTTGAACGAGTTAAGGATTGCTCCAGGTTTGGAAGATGCGCTCAAAGATTCTGATGCCATGATTCTTTGTGTCCGACATAAAGCATATCTAGATTTGGATCCTGACGAAATCATACAGATGGTGGGAAGACCCTTAGCTGTTATCGATTGTTTTGGGATTCTTACTGATCAAAAGATAGAGAGGCTGTTCGAATTGGGCTGTGAAGTAAAGGGTCTGGGGCGGGGGCATATACAAAGGATTAAAAAAAGAGTAAGGGATAAAAGATTCCCATAATGAGTCTTCATTCAATTATGGCCCTTTTGCCCAATCTCTGTGTCGGGTTCAGATGTAAGGGCACACTGGTTGTACCCATCCATATCAATATATCTCCGCGGTTAGAATCTTCGCCTTCCTTGATCTTGAATAAAATCATTCATTTTTGGATTGACACTCATCAAAAATTGTTAAAATGATGAAAAGAACGAATATCATTCTTCCTTAATTCCCTTGACGTATAATACCCTATCTGGTAGCATACTTTTTCAATGAGAAGTCTATATGATCTATTCATCCAACAGTTGAATGCTGTTTCAATAAACAGTACTAGCAATCAATAATGCTGTATTGAAAAGCATGATACTTTAATAAAAGGAGGGTATAACTATGAGTACAGAGAAGATTGCTCGTTTCATTGTAGAAACTTCGTATGAAGACCTCCCTGCTGAAGCAATAGGGGATGCAAAAGAGGCGATTCTCGATTGCATAGGGGTCACTCTTGCCGGTAATAAAGAACCGGGGGTTCGATATTTGGCTGATTACGTCAAAGAAGAGAGAGGAATACCTGAAGCGGGAATTTTTGGCTATGGTTTTAAAAGCACTGCATCTCAAGCAGCGTGGGTAAATGGTACTATGGCCCATGTTTTGGACTATGATGATTACTCAGCCTTCTTTTTAGGGCATCCTACAGTAGCTCTCCTTCCAGCGGCTTTAGCCATGGGTGAGAAGTATCGCCTCAGTGGAAAAGATGTTTTACTGTCCTACATCATCGGTTTTGAAGTAGGAGCCAAGATAGGACCGGTCTGCTTGCAGCATTATTTGGTAGGGTGGCATGTGACGTCAACCATTGGATCTATAGGTGCAGCAGCCCTCGCAGCCAAATTGCTGAACCTGAATATTGATGAAGTCAAAATGACTCTTGGGATTGCAGGTTCTTTGGCATCAGGGTTGAAACAGAACTTTGGCACTATGACCAAGTCTTTCCATGCAGGGAATGCAGCAAGAAATGGTATTGTAGCAGCATTGTTGGCACAGAAGGGTTTCACCGCTGATAAGAGTATTCTCGAGAGCCCACAAGGTTTTTGTAAGACTTTCGCCGGCGGCAGCGATCTTGAGTTGGACAAGATCGGAGAGGGGCTTGGAGAAAGGTATGATATTATCAAAGGGATAGTGATCAAACCATGGCCTTCCTGCGGTGGTACACATACCACTATCGAAGCTGCCTTGACCCTGAGGGAAAAGCATGGTGTGAAGCCTGAAGATGTAAAAGAGATAGAGCTCAGAACCTCTGAAGGTATTCGTACTGCAACGATCCACTCCCGCCCGAAAACAGGATTGGAGGGAAAGTTCAGTAACGAATACTGTTTGTCCAGAGCTCTTATTGACGGAGAAGTCAATCTGACTGACTTTACAGATGAAAGGGTAATGCAAAAGGAAGCCCAGGAACTCATTCCTAAAATACACTATGTTCATCCCAAAGAGATGCAAGAAGACATGTTCCAGGCATTAGCCTCGGAGATAGTGGTTACACGTAAAGACGGTAGTGTAGTTTCTCACAAGATCATGTCTCCGAAAGGTGAAAAACAGAATCCCTTGGGTTGGGAAGGCATAAGCACCAAATTCAAGGACTGTGCCAATGTTGTCCTTTCTTCCCAGGATACAGAAACATGCATGGATATCTTTTCTAACCTAGAATTAACTGAAGATATTACTCAACTGATGAGTATTCTCACTTCAGGGAGCAAGTAGGAATGAAGATCAATTCTTATAAACTAGAGATTGAGTGAATCACTCAAGGAGGATGATATGGCAATGAAAGGGCCTCTTACTGGGATTCGGATTGTAGACATGTCACAAGCCCATGCCGGTCCTTTTGGGACACAGATGCTTGGAGATATGGGGGCAGATGTGATTAAGATTGAAGCGCCTGAACGAGGAGATCTGACGAGGATGGTTCCGCCGAAGATAGAGACCGAAGGGTACTACATTCTGGCTTTGAACCGAAACAAGAAGAGTATAGAGCTCGATTTTGGTACCCCATCAGGTAAAGAAGTATTATATGACCTGGTGAAGGTATCGGATGTGGTCTTTGATAACTTCAAGGCAGGAGCAATGGAAAAACTAGGTGCGGATTACGAAACACTGAAGAAGATAAACCCCCAAATCATCTGCTGTTCCATCACTGGGTATGGCCCCACGGGCCCTTATCGAGACCGTATGTCTGTGGATGATATCGCCCAAGGATTAGCCGGTGCCATGAGCCTCTGTGGTGAACCTGGGGGACCTCCGATGAGACCCGGTATCCCTATAGCCGATATTTCTGCAGGGATTTTCGCTGCTATGGGAGTAATCATCGCCCTGTATGACAGAAAGAATACCGGTGAAGGACGGAAGATAGACATTAATCTTTTGGATTCGACGATGTTTCTGATGTCAAACCATTTTCAAAACTACTTCATCTCAGGAATACCACCCGGACCCCAGGGTTCAAAACACCCTTTCTTACCTTTAGGTGCGTATCAGACAAAGAATGGCCATATCATGACTGGTGTGACCTGGCCACAGACACCCAAATTGGTAAATAGGGAATGGCTGCTTGATGACCCGAGGTTTGATACTTTTGAGAAGAGATTTGCAAACAGAAAAGAACTCGATGAAATCATTGAGGATGCTTTGCGTGAAAAGGACAGTGAGTACTGGCTCGAAGTTTTACAAGGAGATGATGTTACGGCTACTCCGGTCAATACATTGGACAAGGTAGTAGCCGATCCTCAGGTGGTCCACAATAAGACAGTGCTCCATATGGATCACCCGTTATGTGGAGCCATACGAGCGATCGCCAACCCTATCCATTTCAACTGTGGTGTTGAGGGAGAACCAAGTCCTCCGGCCACCTTGGGGCAACACACGGATCAGGTGTTAAGGGAAGTCCTTGGGTATTCTGAGGAGAAAGTAAAGAGAGTACACGAAGAGATTAAGGCGCACGCCGAGGAGCTGGAAAAGCATACAAGAAAGAAGCTTTGAGATGTGAGTTCAACTGAGAATCATCGCTTAGCAAGATCGAAAAAAGCAAAGAGAAAAGGGTGTTGTTCAAAAAAATCGGTTTTTTTGGTTTTTAGATGAAGGTTGTTATCCAGAGGGTGAAGGGGTCGAGTGTATGGGTGGATGACAGGTTGATCAGTAAAATCGGGAAGGGGATACTCGTACTCTTAGGGGTTGAAAGGGAAGATTCAAAGAGTGATGCGGATTATATGGTATCCAAGATCGTAAACCTGCGGATTTTCGATGACCCTCAGGGGAAGATGAACCTGTCAGTGAAGGATATAGGCGGTGAGGTTATGGTTGTATCACAATTCACCCTCCTTGGTGATTGTAGGAAAGGGAGGAGACCTTCATTTGCTGATGCAGCCGAACCAGAAAAGGCCGAGTCACTCTATGAATATTTCATCTCTTTGATGAAAAAGAGCGATATTGGGGTCTTCACAGGGAAATTTCAAGCCAAAATGGATTTACACATCCAAAATGATGGACCTGTAACCCTCTTACTCGATAGCAAAAAGAGATTTTAACAAGATATGTTCTCTTGAATATATAGTATTACATCTTCGGCATAAGAGCCTGGCCCAAAGGTTTTTCCAACCCCCAACCTTAATAGATCAGGCTCTTCATCCTCTGAAATAATACCGCCTACAATAACCAATATATTACTCATACTATTGTTCTTCAATAAGTCTATAACCTCTTCAGTAATAACTATATGACCACCTACGGAGAAACTCATTCCGATGACATCAACATCTTCCTCCATTGCGCAGTTCACAACATCTTCGGGTGTTCTATATCTGGTCAAGATTATTTCCATCCCTGCCTCTGTTAATCTTCTGGCAATGTATCTTATACCTCTATCATGCCCGTCAATATGTGATTTGGTTAAGAGTACTCGAATTCTCCTGCCTTTTGAACCCATTTTACTTGTTTACCTCAAGTAATGTTTCTCTTTTTTTCTTACGTTTCTTAAATATTCTCCATAGTAGACCAGAGATGCCATAGCCTTGGCCGACCTTTCAGGGGAAGGAATATTCACAATTCCATTGTCTTCTAAAATCCTAGCTGCTTCTGACATTACGACATCAGCTATGGAAGTGACGATAATAGGTTTATTATACTTGTCGATAAACCCAATCAGATCTTTTGCAATCTGAGCTTCTGTATCGCAAAGTAAGTTTTTCATCTGGCTGAGCTGATAGTTTGTTAACAGACTGTAACTTCTATAATAATGGATAAAGAATGAATATCCTCCTATACCGAGGACTAATAGACCATCGACCTCATCGGATTCCAAAATTGCCTCAACTGCTTTTCTGAAGATACTGATATCCAATGTTCCTACAGTATCGATAGGGTTTCCTTTGCTCCAGTGAGGCGGCATAAATTTATCCATTTTTGCAATAAGCTGATCTGATAATTGGGGAACCTTAATGTCATACATCCCACAAAAATCGGATGCAATAACTCCCCAGCCACCTCCATAGGTAAGTATACCTATCCTTCTTCCCTTGGGGAGTGGTTGGCGAGATAAGACACTGATAATATCTACCATTTCAAAAGAATGGTCTGCCCGAATAACACCAGACTGTCTAAAGGCTGAATCATACAACCGATCAGAACCTACCATGGCTCCTACATGAGAAGCTGCGGCCTTTTTGCCTGCTTCAGTCTTTCCAGATTTATATATGACAACCGGTTTTTTTTTGGTCAGCCTTTTTGCAATATCTAAAAATTCCCTACCTTCTTCTAACCCCTCCCCATATACTAATACAGCGTCCGTTGCCTTATCCTCAATAAAATACTCCATAAACTCATAAATCTTTAAATCTGCTTGATTACCAACACTCACATACCTGCTAAATCCCAGACCGTTCACAATTGCAGACTGCATCATTGTTGTGCCGAGGTTACCACTCTCAGAGAGAAAAGCTATATTTCCAGGTCTCAAGGGTATAGGGGGCATTAAAAGGGAAAGATTAGCGGTTGAACTGTACATGCCCATAGTATTTGGGCCTACAAGTCTCATCCTGCTTTTTTTTGCAATTCTCAACATCTCTTCTTCCAGATTTCTCCCTTGTTTCCCTGTCTCACTAAAACCACCGGCGATAATTACAGCGCTCTTTACCCCTGCTTCTGCACACTCCTCTAATGCATGAGGTACCTTCGGAGACGGGAGAATCACTACAGCCATATCCAGCCTCTTCCCAATCGATTTTATGTCTGGGTATGCCTTTATGCCAAAAACATCTTTTTCCTTAGGATTTATAGGATAGAGCCTCCCCTTATACCCTCCTCGAATAATGTTATGGAATACTAAAAATCCCCATTTCATAAGAGTATTACTGGCTCCAATTACTGCTAGTGATTTTGGGTTAAAAAGGACATCCAGTCTATTTTCCACCATCACTCACTCCCTTCTTTCTTTTCGAGTTATTGAACCCACTATTTCTGAATCCGCCGACTATACAATAGAAAAACTTTCTTCTACAGCTATACCATAAAAATCTTGAATATATCCAGTGTGATGAATTAAAGGGCAAGGATTAGCACTGAGTGCCACTTTTGCGAAAATTCCTGGTGCGAGTCATTGATGGACAAAAAACATCTTCGTGAATAGTAAAAAATAATTTTAATAAAAGGAAATTTAAGTAAAAATATATCATTTAAAAATGCATAAATCAATGAAAATGATTATCAGTTCAGTCAACTTGTTTTTCTTCTTTGACGATCGAGATTAAATTTGCGATTATGAAAAAAGATAGAGATATTTTATAGTAGCCTTTTCCTGTGACTGATTATCACGAATATGGTACCTTGATGCTTATCGATTGTTTCCATCCATTTACAATAAATTACAATTGTGCATTAGAGATTCATGACCATTGAATAGTTTACTGATTCTGTATATTACGATCCACTCTCTGATTTTGTCAACTGGTGCAGGCTGATGCGCTACTCCAGCCTCAATCTCAAAACCATGCAGAGCGGCACATGGCAAAGAAAAAACAAGTTTAGGAAAAAAGGCAGAAGATTGTTGAGAAAAGTCTTGCAGACTACCACCTTGCTGTTAGTCAGAAAAGGTTGTTTTTACGGAGAGTTCTATCATAAAAAGAAAAATGAAACGAAGATGCCGGGGAACAAAACCATGACCATCATAGCCATACACCTACTCAGGGGCTTGACTTTTATCGTCTAAAGGTATGCGTTTGTTAGCTTGCAGATTGCCACAGCCTATATTTGTATGCCTGCAAAAGATTGGTGACGTATTTTGCACTGTGTTTGAAGATCGATACCCCCCAAAGAATTGTTATCTCTGAATAGCCTTGCTGGGTATCACTTGTTGTCATTTCTTCGTTAGAGGTTTGCGCTGCAACGGTGAATACAAAGATCTGTCCTGGTTTGATAATCCGCAAGACCTCTTTCAAGATCGGCTTTAGATCAGCCAAGAAGTGGGAAACACCGCACGAAATCACATGTTGGATGAAGCCGCTATGCGGCAAGCAAAGAAGGCCACAGATTAAATCATTGCAACCTCTTCATTTATGAGAGATAAAAGATAAGTTGTAAAGTAATTGATTATTATCAATCCAAAAAAA
>JAXHVA010000058.1:0-26047 GCA_034189035.1 Thermodesulfobacteriota bacterium | reverse complement strand
TTTCGCCGATTGGTGCAAGGGTTTTTGAAGAAACATGCAAAATTGCTTGCACTTTCGGCCAACCTATTAACACATATAAATAAATATATCAACTCATTAACGCTTATTCAGCAGGCCTTATGTATTCCAGAAACTTCAGGATCAAGCGAGTGAAGTCCTGTCAAAGAATCACTCTACACTTGGAGACCCAGTCAGCATTGACGGCTCATTGATTTATGGAGGTCTCTTATTGTACTGTGCCGGCTATAGAAGAAAGCCAAGGTTTTTATTGGCTTTAACTTAAACAGGAATATTACAAGAAAGATATTCCTCACTGATAGTAAGGGAGCTGAACGCCCTCTTGTAAGCCGGGTACTCTCCCCCAGCCCAGCTGAAGTTATGGTATCGAGGATACCAATGCCACAGGCAATTTGATACCTGGCAGGAGGAAAAAAAGTTTTTTGTCTGCCGGCAGTAGCAACAAAATCTGTATGAAAGCAAATACCTAACCGGAAATTACTGAATGAGACTGGTATTTTGAAAGGGTATTGCTTAAATTCTTAAATTCTTCTAAGCTAAGAGTCTCTCCCCTTCGTCCTGGATCGATCCCACAGAGAATGACTGCCTGTAATATTTCTTCGAAAGAAATATTTAAGCTCAGTGAGTTTTTCAATGTGTTTTTTAGTATCTTCCTTCTTTGAGCAAAAGATGCCCGCACAAGCTTTTTAAATATCGCAATATCCTCTATATCCAGATGCAGGGTTTTAAGGAATTGAAACCTTACCAATGCAGAATCCACTTTCGGCTGGGGATAGAAACATTGCCTTGGTATAGTTAAGTCCATGGAAACCGACGCATCAACCTGGGAAAAGACGGAAAGCACTCCATAGGCCTTGGTCCCCGGGGAAGCAACGATCCTGTCTGCAACCTCTTTTTGCAAAAGCAGGACAGCAATTGACAGAAAATCCTTATATTCTGATAATTTAAAGATCAATGGTGCAGAAATACTGTATGGTATGTTTCCCAAAACCTTGAACCTGCCTCCATACTCTTTGGCAATTCCGGAAAAATCGAATTGTAAAACGTCCTTGTTCACTATATCTACATTAGAATGCCTTATAATCTTATCTTTGAGTAAATGAACCAGGGTTGTATCGATTTCAAGTGCAATAACTCTCTTCACTCTAGGGGCCAATCGTTCAGTCAAGGCACCTAAACCCGCCCCAATTTCAACAACGATCTCATCCTCCTGCAGATCGTACAAATTGATAATAGACTCAAGCATATCCTCATCTAAAAGAAAATTCTGGCTAAATCTCTTCTTTGGGCGTATTTTGTATTTTTTCAACTGGGATAATGTAGAATTCATACTAGATCGGCCATTTGGACACAGCGTTCAAGTCTATAGATGAGCTGAGTCCCCTCTTTAGATGATTATCTCCAACCGCAGCTATCATCGCCGCATTGTCTGTACAGAGAATAGGTGAGGGAATGAATACCTTTAGCCCTTCTTGAGAGGCCATCTTTTTCAATCGAATCCGAAGTCTGGTATTACACGCCACTCCACCGACGAGAACGATAGCCCCAACATGATTATTTATCGCTGCGTTAAGGGTTTTGGCAAGTAATACATCTACGATTGCCTCTTGAAAGCTTGCGACAATATCATTTATCTTTTCAGTTACGAATTCTTGCGGGGAACTCTTTACGTAATTGGATACAGATGTCTTTAATCCGCTAAAGCTAAAGTCAAGAGAATCTCGAGATAATAATGCTCTCGGGAAGTCGACTGCCCTGGGATTTCCATCTTTAGCGAGAGTATCGATTACCACTCCACCTGGATAACCGAGATGTAAAAGCTTCGCAACCTTGTCAAAGGCCTCTCCAGCAGCATCATCCCTTGTCTGCCCCAGTAATTGAGGAGTGTTGATATGATCAACAAAATAAAGGCTTGTATGTCCACCAGAAACCACCAAGGCAATAAAAGGAAAGTCCGGCTGATTTTCTTCTAAAAAAATAGCCGAGATATGCCCTTCAATATGATGTACACCGATTAAGGGGATACCCTTTACGTAAGCAATCGATTTTGCAGCGGATAGTCCTACCAGTAAAGAACCGATTAACCCAGGTCCTCTTGTTACAGCAATCCCTTCAATGTCATCGAGTGTTACATTCGCTTTGTTCAAGGCCTCTTCGATTACCGGAATAATCGACTCCACATGCCTTCTGGATGCCAGCTCGGGGACAACCCCGCCGAATTCGCTGTGTATATTAATTTGAGAGTTGATGATATTTGATAATATATTTTTGCCATCCACCACAACAGCTGCTGCTGTTTCATCACACGAAGACTCTATTCCCAGTATCAGCATAAGTACGTCCATTCATTCTGTATTTCTTTCGGCTTTCATATTATTTTATAATTGTCTAATGATCTCTCCAATCGCCTCACAGAAAAGCTCGATCTCATCTATGGTATTAAAATGTCCCACACTCACCCTGACAAACCCATATGGAAATGTTCCGAGTGTTCTATGAGCTACAGGTGCACAGTGTAAACCAACACGAGTTAATATATCATACGCATTATCCAATATAAATCCTGCATCCGAAGGATTCAGCCCCTTGATGTTAAACGAGAATATGCCCGTCTTCTTTTCATGATCATGGAGGCCATACACTTCGATCTCTTCAATTTCATACAATCTGCTATTCAACTCAGAGATTAAGTGATTCTCATGGTTCTTTATATTTTCTATTCCTACTTTCTTTATAAAATCTATCCCCGCCCCCAACCCATTCAAGGCAGGAGTATTGAGGGTGCCACTTTCAAACTTCTCAGGTAAGGCCTCGGGTTGTTCTTCAAGCTCAGAGCTCCATCCAGTTCCTCCTTCCAACAAAGGACTCAACTGAATACCATCCCCAATAGAGAGGAATCCCGTTCCTTGAGGGCCAAGTAATGCCTTATGGCCTGGGCAGGCAAGTAAATCAATCCCCAATTTTTGGACATCTATCTGAATTACACCGGCACTCTGTGCAGCATCAACCATGAAAACAATGCCGTAATTTTTGACAATTCTACTTATCTCCTCTATCGGCATCAGAACCCCTGTAGCATTTGATGCATAAGTAACAACAATCAAGCGGGTGTTCTTTCTTATCTCTTTCTTTACATCATCCGGGTCTACAATCCCTTCTCTTGAACACTCAACTATGGTCGTCTCTACCCCTTTATAGGCCAATGATCTCAATGGACGCAATACAGAATTGTGTTCCATTGATGTTGTGATTACATGATCGCCTCGTTTAAGGAGTCCTTTTATTCCTAGATTAATGGCCTCCGTACAATTATGAGTAAAAACGACACTCGAAGGGTTTGGTATATTAAAAAAATCTGCGATTTTTTCTCTCACATCAGCAACGATATGATTCGCCTGGATCCCCCATCTATGTCCTGATCTGCCTGGATTAGCACCTATATTTCTGAAGACGTCATTAAAGGCCTGGTATACTGACTCCGGTTTAGGGAAAGATGTTGCAGCATTGTCAAGATAGATTGGCATAGTATAAGTTCAATCATAATATTATGAAACAATATCAAAATCTTTCATTATTAATAGCGGAAAATTACAATAATATCAAGGTAATTTTAGGAAGCTTCATACTTGACTTTGATATGATTATATAATAAATAATAAAAATTGGCTTCCATCAGCAAAAAATCGGTCACAGCGAAGTCAATAACATCTTTAGTAACAGTTTAGCTCTATGAAATAAAAAGATATCAGCAGACAAGAAGCAGCAGTCAAATTTTAATGCGTGTAGTTGTTTGAGCGTCTATGTGAGCGTTAAGAAAGAAAGGGGATAACCTTATCTCTTAAATAAATCTAGAATCGAGGTAAGACCATTGGAAATAAGGACTGACTTTTTGGTAATCGGGAGTGGAATCGCAGGATTGACCTTTGCCCTCAGGGTCTCAGAGTATGGGACAGTAGCAATCGTTACAAAAAAAGACATGGTTGAATCAAATACAAACTATGCCCAGGGGGGGATTGCCTCAGTCTTGAGTGCGGATGACACCTTTGATTTACATATAAAAGATACAACAAAGGCAGGCGATGGGCTTTGCCATGAGGACATAGTAAGGCTCGTTGTAGAAAATGGCCCCAATAGAATAAAGGAACTCGAACAATGGGGTGTAAAGTTTACAAGGAATCAACTTGACAGCGCTTCTGAGTATGATCTTGGTAAAGAGGGCGGTCATTCGATGAGAAGAATCGTCCATGCTTCTGATTTTACAGGACAATCCGTTGAAAAGGCATTGATAGATAAGATAGGAGAGAACAAGAATATCACAATATATGAGGATATGATTGCGATCGATCTCATTATCCAATCGAAGATCAATAAGTGGGGGAGGTTCGGCTCAGACAGAGAGGATACATGCTGGGGAGCATATGTCCTCGATATCAAGGAGAATTGTATCCATACGTTTGTTTCAAAAGTAACTATTCTTGCAACAGGGGGGGCAGGCAAGGTCTACCTCATTACAAGCAACCCTGATATTGCTACAGGTGACGGAATTGCCATGGCATACAGGGCAGGTGCGAGAATAGCCAATATGGAGTTCATCCAGTTCCATCCTACCTGTCTCTATCACCCTGATGCAAAGTCCTTTTTAATATCCGAAGCGATTCGAGGAGAAGGGGCTATCCTGAAATTACAGGACAACACTCCCTTTATGAAGAGCTACCATCCGTTAGGGGATCTGGCCCCTCGTGATACTGTTGCCAGGGCAATAGACAATGAATTGAAAAAGAGTGGGAAAGACTATGTGTTATTGGATATTACACATAGAAAGCCTGATTTTATCAAAGGTAGATTCCCAAATATATACAAAAGATGCCTCTCCTATGGGATTGATATGACGAAAGTGCCGATCCCTGTTGTCCCCGCTGCCCATTATATATGTGGCGGGGCATTAACGGATAGAAATGGGGAGACAAGCATCAAAAGGCTCTATGCATGCGGAGAGGTATCATTTACAGGTCTGCATGGGGCAAATAGACTGGCAAGCAACTCCCTTTTAGAGGCATTGATATTCAGCCATAATGCATCTATAAAGAGTATTAAATACATAAAGGAAGAAGGTCATGCACCTCCTCAGGTTCCACAATGGGATTCAAGTGGTACTACGGATAGCGATGAATCTGTGGTTGTCTCCCAAAACTGGGATGAGATTCGAAGGCTCATGTGGAATTATGTAGGGATTGTAAGATCGAATAAGCGCCTCACCCGTGCCAAAAGGAGGATCGAACTGCTCCAGGAAGAGATAACAGAATACTACTGGAACTTTACTGTAACGAGCGACCTGATTGAGCTGAGAAACATCGCTGTAGTAGCGAAACTCATTATCGACTCTGCCCTTATGAGAAAGGAAAGCAGGGGTTTGCATTTTAACAAGGATTATCCTGAAAAAGACGATATACAATTTAAGAAAGACACGATTATTGATCGAAAAGGAAGATAAAATGAAAAATAGTGCACCTGTTGATCTAGATTCAATCGCTGAAATGAGTCATAACTCCAGTTATGCGAGGCACCTTGGATTAGAAGTCATCGAAGTCTCCAAAGGAAGAGCCCGCATCTCTATGAAGATAAAAGAAGAACTCTTAAACCCTTCAAATTCTCCTCATGGCGGAGCGATTCTCTCATTAGCGGATCATACATGTGGAACCGCAGCAATGACCTTGGGTCCATGTGTCGGAGGCCAATTCAGTGTGAATTTTCTCTCTTCTCCCAATCTGGATCAAGAATTGGTCGCTGAGGCCGGCGTGATTCACAATGGACGCCGAACAAGAATCATAGAAGTAGAAGTCAGAGACCCTAATGCGAAACTCGTAGCAAAAGGGACTGCCGTAGGTATTGTTTTAGAATAATATTGACTTCCCTCCAGCAAAAAATCGACCACAGCAATAGCGGTCAAATTATAACGCGTGCAACTGTTTGAGAGGTGTAGTGAGCGTTAAGAAAGAAAAGAAGAGTTGCTTAATGGTTATGTGTATGACCAGATAATTCATAACCGTTAATTAAAAAGATAAATACTGTTCTTTCTTTATGCTCACTAGGGCTCGAGTTTTGCATGGGTTATAATTTGACCGCTATTGCTGTGGTCACTCATAGTGCTTAAGTTCCGTTCACTTGAACCTTAGTGCCCTCGAATTCTTGACCCCTTGAATCTTCGAACCCATTTCATCAACTCTTTAATCTTTATGCCATGGGAGTCTTGCATCGGGGTTGCTCCAGAAGATGGAGAGATAAACAGATATCACGATTGCTCCGGCCCAGAAAGCTATTATCTGAGGGCATTCCCACGGTCCGGTTATGGAAAAGTGGAGTATCAGATCTCCAATAGCGAAGTTAATCAATCCCCATATTACATTGGTCAAAGGACGTGACTCTCGTGCGAATGGAGTCATATGAGTCTTGCCGCATATCCCCTGGATAAAATGGGGAATCCCGTTGAATAAAAAGATTGCTGCAACAAAAAAACCTGCTAAATCAATCATACACTTCCCTCCTTTTTTTATTGATAATGACGTTTATGATGCGCAAGAAGCACTGAATGACATATTGCAGTGGAAGCAAAATTCAAAGCTCGTCTCCACAACACGAATAGAGTGTCCATATATTCTAGCCCGCCGGCTGCACCCCCAATGCCATAAGGTCTTGTGCATCTTTGACAAACCCCTCGTTCTTGTCAATTCGTACCCTCAACCAGGGCATTTCATCTGTGGAAATTGAACTTTCAGTACCACCTGATTGAATTGATGCCCTTGCATATGCCCATAAAAACTCCACTTTTGTATCCTTCTTTATAATCACATTTCGCGGTATGGAAGACCTCTTTGGAGAGTCAAAGAGCCTTACAAAGGTCTCTTTTTTTGAAGCCCTTCTTCTTACCTTCACATCGAATGCATCGTAACCAAAAGTCAGATTATGGTGCAGAGGCTCTACTTTTAACCCATCAAATACCTTAACCGGAACGACAACCTCGAACCATCCTGTCCAAACCCCGAAGCTCATGGTATCTTCATCAAAAAGTATCCGTGCATCCGGATTGCTTCCATGCGGCAGTTCATAAATCTGTCCATAAACAGTTAAGGGAGTAAACAGGGGAACCAGACACTGCTCTTTCAATGCAAATACCTGGCATGAAATCCCTGATAAAGGTGCGCTTGGAACTACGCTGTAGTATAGAATCAGTCCCTCAATCCTGCCCCCTTTTAAGAGATCTTCTTTCAACTTCCCTGATTCATAGTGGAAGACCTTTCTGTCCGAACCTTCAAGTGCATATGCCCATATGCTTATGCTCTCAGTAAAGCCCCCATTTCCATATTCAATATCGAACGATTTCTCATAATGAAGCTCTCCTTTTGTATCCACAATTGAGAATGACTCGGCTGTCTCATCAAAGGAATTTGAGGCACCTTGACATTTCATGAGTTTAAGGATGAGTGTAAACTCCCTTCCATTTAGTTTAAAGGGACCGATCCGTCTTTCATTGCGTATAATCTGTCCCGTGTGTATCCCCTCTTCTATATCTCCTGCTTGAATATCCTGAAAACCGAGTACAATGAAAGATAAAAAAGAGCAGAGGAACAATGTCCAATATATGACTGACCTCAATATCATGAATAATTTATCCTTATGATGACTTAAATCTTTCACTATTATTCTTGAACATCTCTTTCAAGAATCGTTCACCCATATAATCCATGATGAGATAACCAAGGGCATAGCTTTTATCTGTATCACTCACAGGGGATCTTTCAATCTTATCCGCCTCTTCCATTATTTCTTTTGTACTTTCCTGGCTATGTGTCTGGCTGGAAGCGAGGATTGTCGCAATAACATAGTCCTTTGCAGTACTGAAGTCGATATCGGACATATGTTTTTCAACAAGGTTTTTCCTTTCAAGGGCCCTGTCTCTGTCAATCATCGTCTCTAGGGTCTCAAGAAATACATTGATAATAAACTCAGGACCGATCGCTATGTCCTTGCCGTTGATCTGGGTCTTAAAGAACTTGGACCTCATGAAGACTGTAGACCCCAGGCCTGCAGTAAAGGCTGCTTTTATAAAGTCGTATTCTGTTGTCCCAAAAAGATTTGTCCTGGTAATGAGGTAAAGAGAGACGGTCCCGATCATGACATTAAAGAGTATATAGACCCAGGCAAAAAAGTTCTTTCCGATGATCTTAAATGGCTCATCCTTAAATTTTGACAACAGCTCGGCCACTGCAACCAAAAGGCTCAAGAAAACAGCGATCAAATATGCAGATGTCATATCAGACCCATCCCTTTGTCCGTTATCTTGATCAGGTCATTCCCTGTTGCCTGATCCGGTTCTATGTCGATCAAACCTTCCCCTTGAAGCCGGTCACAAATATCCTGACACGGACCTATCTTCATATTGACAGCCCTTGCAAGCGCAGCAAGAGGCAGGCTGTAGCCTGGGGCCCCCTTCAGGCCCTTCAACACCTCTATAGAAGATACAGCCGTTAATGACTGCCCCTCTGATACCCTTTGTTCTTTATGGTCTTGCTTCTTGTTCAACTCGTCAAAATAAGAAGACAAAGAAAACCCTTTAGATCCTTTCATGCCAAAACCCCTTCTTTACAAAGATGAAAGCCCTTTTGCTTTACAAAGACTCCTTCCTTTTTCAATAAACGCTTCCTGTCCGATTCTTTCAATTATCGGTCCCAGAGCCCATTCCATCTGGGAAAGTTCATGTTTCATCCCTTGGGTTACAGCAATATACACTCCAAGGATAATGCTATCCTCTCCGTTCTTCGTATCATTCTTTTCTAAATACACCGCACCTATATTAAAATATGTGTAGGCAAGCCCGGCTCGGTCGCATACCTCGATTCGTATCTTCTCAGACTTCAGATAATACGCTAACGCCTTGTCCCACTCGCCTTTATTGTCATAGCTTCCGCCAATATTGTTGTAGGTGGTGCCCAGCAGCCTCTTTTCTATCTGTGATTCCTCATCCAGTACCCGTTGATTCAGATATAATCCCTCGTCCCAGAAACCACGTAAAATCATCTGTTTTGAATAGGTGTTGACCGTGTCTGCCAGCTTGTTTTATTCTTTACCTGCGCCAAGGTGAAGGACCGCCCTGGTAAGTTTATCCAGGTCTAAACCCCTGCCTGTAAAACCGAGATAGTATTGTGCAGCCCTCTGGTGCGCCGCTTCCATCTCCTCAGTTTCCATCTCTCCTTTGGTCTGCCATGCTTCTTCTATATGGCCCCTGTTTAAGGGATGGACCTCATAATATTCCTTGCTGTAGATATGATCCTCATACCATTGGAGGAGACCGTAATCGATCAGTCTCTGTATGTTCTCCTTTGCTTTTTTTGTGTCAGGCTCCTGATATGTTATGGCATCGATCTCTATTGGCCCGTGATATACGGATATTTTTCTGAAGAATTGCTTCTCTTGTTCGCTTAAAAAGTTGTACAGCTCTTTGAATATTGTAAATTCCCGCATCTGCCTTGACACCTTTTCAAGGCCTGCCTTTATATTGTCCCAATTGCCTTGTTCAGCGATGACCTTTCCCAGGTCTTTTATGGCCTTTGGATTCCCTCCTATGGTTTCGTATATCTCGTTTATCCTGTCTAAGCCAATACCTGCATAATCTTCGTTAAACACAATCAGCTTTTTGGTCTCTGCTTCTATCATCTCTTTAAGGGGTGTCTGTAAGAGAAGTTCTCCTGACAGGTTGGGGATTGTATACCGGCAGGTGATCAGTGCCCTTGAGCCTGTATGGGGAAGCTGATCCAGAAGTCTTTTGAACGGCTCCTCCCAATAGGTGTTTTTAAATTCCTGAAACCTTGCGGACTGTTTCAGGTTGTCTTCAAAATTATCAAAGAGAAATACTGTCTCTTTGGTTCCTATGATGTTGGATATGATATATGTTATCCTATCGTTGTAATCGGTCAACTCCTTTAAGGTGCTTATGCGCTCGCTCTCTTTTTCTCCTACAAGGCTGTTTATTGTATGCTGGATGAATGAATCAGGGGTGACCTCGCCATATATGGGCACAACCATGAAGCCCGACCTATGGAGCCTGTCTGTAAGCCTGCTTGCAAGTGTTGACTTGCCTGTTCCGCCTGCACCGGTTATGCAGATTGCAGGGGGAGTGCCTTGTCTTAATATCTTCATACATTCCCGTACCTCACGGCGCCTGCCTACAAATCCCTCTTTAAGGTGTTTTACCTTGCCATAGAGTATTGTTGAGGGTTCCCTCCTGGGTTCGATAGGGGTCATGTCTTCGGTCCAGTCGATTATTGATGTGTCGCCATCCTGAGAGAACAGAGCGGGAATGGCCCATTGAAACCGCCCTTTGTATCTCTCTTTGAAATTTCTTCTCGCTTCCTGTAAGGCCTGGCCTGCTGTACATTTGAGGGTGAGATGTCTGTAAAATATCTCAGCCATTGCTGTTGCCACATAATCTGCAACAGGGTGCTTCATGCCGATAATCATGGGGATGCCGTTGTCCAGTAATGAGTTGGCAACCCTGTGCCTGCGCTCTTTTGAGCCCCTGTATAACAGGCACTCAGAAAGACAAGACGCACTGTGTGCTTATCAAGAAGGGGCTCTGCAAGCCTTTTGGCGCTTACACGGTCTTCAAGACCGGATTCGCGTTCCATACTCAGGTAACCCATCTGCTCCTTATCGTCGTAATGGCCATGACCGGTGAGGTGCACAACATGGTATTCTTCTTTTGTCAGCATGCGTTTCAGTTCTTCCAGGGTGCCCCCTTCTGCGATATGGATCACCAGGTCTTTGTTCCTCTTTAGATCTGCGACTGCATTTATTATGATCTCTTCTTCGTTTTCATAATTCAGTAAAGGCTCTGTCCCGTCCGGCGAGCAGGCCATAAATAAGATCCTCAAAGGTCCTGGTGGCAGGTCTTTTCCATTATTTTCACCACTTTTATCGCGAGTGCGAAGCAGCTTCACCCTTGGAGATACGGCAAGAAATTGATACTCAGGCGTGTATAGTAACTCCCATGGAAGGTTGCTTAAGTCATGCTGGTTTGTCTGTATGTTTATCCTGATTACCCGGGAGGCGTTTCTTTGTGGGAACTCTGCAAGTTTACTATACGGCTCAAGAAAAAGCCCGTACATGTCAAGGCCTGTCTGTATTAAATCACTAGCGAAACGATGGGAGTTATGGTCTGTTATAAAAGACTCGATAAGATCGGATTTGCTTACTATACTCTTTATCCTGTCCGGATCAGGATATATCCTTTCATCTTCGAAGCCATCTGCAGAAACAACAGTGGTATATCTTTCACCTTGTTTTTGGATACCCAATGTCAGTTCCGGAGTCATAAAAGTCTCACTGTATCAGGGTGATCATGAGGTGACAGGGGATAGGAAATTGCTTTTTGGAACATGGAACACGAAAGAAATTAACATAAAAATCAAGATATTTGCAACTTTTTTTCTACGATTTAGTGAGCATAGAGAAAGAACAGCAAATCATCGATCTGTATGGTAAGTGCCGGCTGCTCACTTCGTTTGCTTCTTATACTGCAAGAGCCAGGCAAGCATCCTAATAGACATACAAAGTTGCAATCCTCTTATATATACAGCATGTCGGAAGCCTGTAGTTAATAAGAAGCAAACGAAGTGAGCAGCCGGCACTTACCTCTTTCCCTCCTTAACCGCACAGGTCGAAATACTTAAAGGGATAATTCAAGTTCGTATTAATAATCGGACCAATGGTTCATTGGTCATCATATGACTTATATCGAACTCACGTTATTATACGAATGTGTCACGCGTCCATTCGCCAAAGACATCTCTTAGAACATCACACTGTTCCTGCTCACTTACATAGGCCTTGGAACAATCGATAAAGATCGGCATTAAGTTTTTATTATCATCCTTGGCAGCCGCTTTTAAATCATTTAGCAACCTACTTACCTCTGTGTTATCCCTTGTCCTCTTAATCTCTGCTAACTTAGCTTTTTGCTTCTCCTCAGCCATTGCTCTCTTCTCTGGATCATAGGGATAATCAACTATCTTACTTGTAGTAACATCAAGCTCATTCTCATCTGTGAAGCAATTAACTCCAACAATCAGCTCTTCTCCTATCTCAATCTTCCTCTGTCTTTCGGCAGCGCTTTTTGCTACTTCTCGTTGCATGTAACCATTCTCAATAGCCTCAACAGCACCACCCATATCATCTATCTTCTTTAGCTCATCCCATGCAGCCTTCTCAATCTCATTTGTAAGGGATTCAATATAATAAGAGCCTGCTAAAGGATCAGTTACATCACATAATTTAGCCTCCAGAATTAGAATTCTTACCGCATCCATCATTAGCTGCTTTGCCTCCCTGCTCCATCCCAGTCCTAAAGGTTCATCGTAGGGCGGGAATGCCGCTGGAATTCCACCTGAAAGAGCGCCGGCGATTCCTCCCACAACTGCTCTGGTCAGGTTATTGAGTGCGCGCTGCTTTGTAGTGCTGCTGCAGCCTATGCTTGCTGCAACTTGTGTTCGGAGTCTCATGCTTTCTTTCTTCTTTGCGCCAAACCGTTCTTTTAGAATCGTAGCCCACATTTTCCTTGCTGCCCTCTGGAATGCAATCTCATTGAAGAATTCCATACTGCCGCCAAAGGCATTTAATGTAAACATATGAGCAAAGGAATCGACATCCAGTCCAGCTTTGATTCCCTCTTCTATATAGGCTATTCCTATACTCATGCTGAATGCTAAGTCCTGCACACGTGATGCTCCCCCTTCCCTTATATGCATGCCGCCAATACTTGTAATATTTATTCCCTGGCAATGATTGGCAAAGAAAACCAGGCTGTCTCTGAACATCCTCATCGATGGCTTTGGCGGAAAGATATAAGTACCACGTGAGACGAACTCCTTGAGTATGTCATTTTGGGGGGTACTCCTTAACTTATCCCAACCAATTCCACGTTTGTCTGCTAGCGCTAAATACATCGAAATCAATATGTTAGATGGAGCATTTATTGTCATATTAGTTGCAATCTTATCTAGGTTGCGACCATTAGTAAATGGTTCAAATATTATTTCAAAATCCCTCAGGGTATCAATTGCCACGCCAACCTTTCCAACCTCACCCTCAACAGTTGGATTGTCAGAATCATATCCACACTGAGTAGGAAGGTCCAAGGCCAGATTAGGGCCACCAGTAAAACCACGAGAAATCTCATCCTTATAATAGTCTCTGGTATCTTCAGATGTGCCATAACCAGAATATATTGCAGCTCTTCTTACCGGTTCATTTCCTCCCATAGCCATCATCTTCATCCCCATGCCTATAATGCTTGTGGGGAATGTTGCCCTAGTAAATGGATATTGACCGGGAAAACCTACATCCCGCAGGTAATCAAAATCTCCTAAATCAAGTGGGGTATAGATTTTGGTTGGTGACTCAGCCATTCCAAAGCGTTTAAACGCAGGTTCTAAAACTTTTTCTTCCCATTCCTTTTTTTCTTCCTCTATCTCTCTTTTCTTATCATCATTGCTCATATCTGTACCTCCATCATATTATATTAATAATTGAATTTCGGCCCTCTTCATCTCTACATTCCTTTTTGAGGTTTTCCCAATTTCATCTAAGGGCATCGGTGTAAAAGAAGTTCGGCGAAGCCGAATTTGGACGGAGCAAAGAGTAGTTTTTTACACCGTGATATTTCCCCCGAAAAGCGGACATGGGGTTAAGCTACCATTTTCATTTCATATTCACAAGGAGAAAGTCCTCCTCAATGAAATTCTTGCTGCATGTAACTCCTGTTCAGGTTCTTTCATCTTACCCTGGCCAGGGAAAGAAAACTCAGGATTTTCCTGAAACTCTTTGACCCACCTGGAAACCATGTTTAAACCGGTTCCCAGATTTCTTTCAACTTCGGTGCCTGATCTGCCCTCTTAAAGTGCGAGACGGACAGCCTCCCTTTTAAACACTTTATCGTATTTTCTCCTCTTTGCCATGGACATAAGTCTTTTACACAAGTTTAACATTTCGATTATCTGTATTCCACTACTTGGGGGGAAATTCAAGGCCTCTTGACGAGCATATATTGAGTTTAATGGATATTGCGTTGTCACTGCAATGGCAGTCATATTATAACCCGTGCAAAACTCGCGTCTTAGTGAGCGTAAACAAAGAACAGTATTGATCCTTATAAATGAGACAACGAATGTACATGATCATGCTCTTAACCATCAAGTATCACTTCTGTTCTTTCTTAACGCTCACTACATCACTCAAACAGTTGCACGCGTTATAATATGACTGCCATTGCAGTGACCGATTTCTGCAAAGAGAAGCCAATAATAACTTTTAACGTGATTATCCGAAAGTGTCGCTGTAATATTAATCGAACAGGTCGAAATATTTGAGGGATTACGCCCGAGTTATATTTTGTCTTGCATTCTTATATCTTTTCATATAGACTAAGCTTATAAACTAAGTCGATATGATAAGGGAGAAGATCATGAAACTCGTAAATGTTCATGAAGCAAAGACCCATTTTTCCAAGTTATTAGCCCGTGCACATGCAGGTGAAGAAATAATAATCGCCAAAGCGGGCCGGCCCTGGGCCAAACTTGTACCACTGATGCAAGTAAAAAAAAGGGTTCCAGGCATTGCAAAAGGCGCGGTTACTGACGCATTCTTTGAGCCTTTGCCAGAGGATGAGTTACAAACCTGGGAGGAATAGCTGTGTTGCTTGATACTCATATTTTTTTATGGTGGCTTTTTGATGATCCCCGGTTATCCATAAAAATCCGCCAGCTTGTGCAATCTATTGATAACACTGTATATATAAGCTCAGCATCAGTATGGGAGATTGCTACTAAATTTCGTTTAGGCAAGCTTCCTGAGGCTGCCTCCATAGCAAAGAATGTCCCTTTATGGATTGAGCGGGCAGGTTTTCAACCGCTCAATATAACACCTGAACATGCACAACTCGCCGGAACCTGGGATGTGGCTCATCGTGACCCGTTTGATCGAATGCTTGCAGCCCAGGCAAAGTTGGAAAGAGTGCCTTTGGTGAGTGACGATATGGCTCTTGTCGATTTTCCAATAGATATTATTAGAAACTGAAAATCATACAACTTCCTTTGCAAACTCGCATACTAAAGTCTGCAATGTAAAAAATGTACAAAAAAATAAGTGATTACGGTATTATAGGCGATCTTCATTCTACGGCATTGATCGGTCTTGATGGTTCGATTGACTGGATGTGCCTACCCCATATTGACTCCCCGAGCTGTTTCGGTGCCTTGCTTGATGATAAAAAAGGCGGCTCTTTTTCTATCTCACCAATAGATGACTGGGATTCAGTGGTCGAATATATTCCCGAAACAAACATACTTCAAACCAGATTCAGGACAAGGACAGGAGTAATGAAGGTTACTGATTTTATGCCTGTCTGTGCCTGTGGCAGAGAAGAAATGGAGGAAGAAAGTCACGAGCTATACAGGCTTATTGAAATACTTCAAGGTAAGGTTAATGTCAGGGTGACCTTTGATCCGAGGTTTGACTATGGAAGGAGCGATACACGACTTAAAAAGCATAAAAAGGGAATTATTGCCAAAGGAAATAATGAGAGTCTGACCTTATTATGTTCACGAGAGATGAATATTCCGGACGATACAAAGATTGATAAATGGACTTTATCTGATGGAGACAGGGTATGGCTGCATTTGATTTATGGAAAGGGAGAGCCTCTCGAATTAGATAAAGAAAAGGCAGAAAAGGCATTTGCAGACACTGAGACATACTGGAAAGGCTGGCTGAATATAAGCGAGACAGGCAGGGCAATTGAACTTGGTCCTTATAAACAAATGGTCGAACGTTCAGCCCTTGTTCTCAAACTGCTCTATTACGACCCCACGGGTACCATTTCAGCAGCCGCAACGACATCTCTCCCGGAAGAGATTGGAGGAGAAAGGAACTGGGATTACAGGTTCACATGGGTAAGAGACACTTCTTTTACTCTTCAGGCATTGTTTAATCTAGGTCATTTATCCGAAACTGAAGGCTATATAAGATGGATTGAAAAACTTATTTCAGAACACGGTGCCGGCAGTATGCAGATAATGTACGGCCTCAGAGGTGAAGAGGACCTCACAGAACAGAAACTTGACCACCTGGACGGATATAAAGGCTCACGGCCGGTGCGAATAAGTAATGGGGCAGCAAAACAGAAGCAACTGGATATATATGGTGAACTGATGGATGCCGCTTTGAAGCTGTCGGATTATGTTGGGAAGATAGACGCAAAAACATGGCCGTTCCTTCATGATATCTGCGATTATGTAGTTGAGCATTGGAGAGACAAAGACTCCGGCATATGGGAGGTAAGAGGCGGCCTCTTTGATTTTGTTTATTCGAAAGTAATGTGCTGGGTTGCTCTCGACAGGGGAATAATAATAGCAAAAAGATACGGATTCCCTGCTGATCTGAAAAAATGGCAGAAAACAGGGAATGAAATACGAGAGGAAGTCCTATCAAAGGGATGGAATGATGAAAAAGAGTCATTTGCTCAGCATTATGAAACCAATGCCCTTGACTCAAGTAACCTCCTGATACCGATTCTCGGTTTTCTTCCTTTTACTGATCACAGAGTAATATCAACGCTCAAAGCAACTCAGAATGAATTGAGTCATAAAGGTTTCCTCTATCGATATATTGGTCAGGACGGTCTGTCAGGAGAAGAAGGGACATTTCTTTTGTCTACCTTCTGGCTCATTAATAATCTGGTCGCTCTCGGAATAATCGACGAAGCTGAAGCCCTCATTAACCGTATGGAGGGTATTGCAAATCATCTCGGATTATTTTCAGAAGAGTATGATGTACATTGGAGAGAATCTCTTGGCAACTTTCCTCAGGCATTTACACATATTGGATATATCAACAGTGTAATTGCCCTCCAACAGGCAAAGCAAAATAACCTGGGGCATGAAAAAAAGAAGCTGAGAAAAACCAATGTTCTGCTCACAAATAAGATCGTACTAAATAACGGCGAACCGTGTCATAACATCCCTCCGAAAGAAATTGCTTCATATCTCAAGAATTCCATGAATGTTTTAAGGGGTGCGTTTTTTGATACACAAAAAGGCCGGATTTCATACGAGCTTATGCAGAAGTCGGAGGTATACGCGGAATATCTGGAATTAAGCTATACGCTGAAGAATATTGACTTGCACGAATTGAAAACAACCGCAGAACAGATTGCGTTCTGGGTAAACATGTATAATGTTGTCGTAATCCATGGAGTTATAGAACTCGGGATCAGGGACTCAGTAAAAGAGGTCAGAAACTTTTTCAGGAGAATCCAGTATCAGATAGGTGATATGTTTTTTTGCCCGGAGGATATAGAACATGGAATCCTCAGAGGCAACAGGAGACCCCCCAACTCGCTTTTTAAATTATTTGGCAGCAATGACAGACGGCTCAGGCACTCTGTACGGAAACTGGACCCCAGAATTCACTTCGCACTTGTATGCGCTTCTTCTTCATGTCCTCCGATCTCTTTTTATACTCCAGAAAATCTAGACGAAGAGCTGAGAATTGCGGGGAAGACATTTGTCAATGGAGGAGGTGTTACACTCAACAGGCAGAATAATCATCTGTCACTTTCAAGGGTATTCAAATGGTACGCAAATGATTTCGGGAAGACTCAAACTGAGAGGATGAAGTATATTACACAGTATTTATATGATGAAGGTGACATACAGTTTCTCATTGAGAACGCTAAAAATATCAAACTTGATTATCAGGATTATGACTGGAGGTTGAACAGGTATTAGGAAAGAGAACTCTCGGTATAGTTATCTCTGATTACATTGGTCCTTTAGAAAATCAGCTGGTAGTCTTGTTTTCTCTTTGGTGGGCAGCAATAGGCAGAGGCAAAATCGAGCTTCTTTCCATCGAATATGGAGAGAAGCTCTTCAATAATTGCTTTGGAATAGGGTAAAGTCCAGTATCTCTCCTCTGGATGCCACCCGCTTTTGGAGATGGATTTGACCTGGTCAAAAGAGGCAGGAGTATATACAGAGGTAACTCTATGCTCGAATATTTGCAAAAACCCCCTTTTGCAGAATCTCCTCAGCACCCTGAATGATACTGTCGATCAGTTCCTTGGCTGTTAACACCTGATCCAATCCGCTAACAGCCAGAGAGCCGGGTGCGAGCATAAGGACTTCTTCATTAATCTCTTCTGGGAGCTCATGATAATCAGGGTCTTCCTTGAGTAAAACCCTTTCAAGCTTCATCAACCATTCACTGTGAGGAATCTTCCCTTTTAGTTTCATCACCTTTTCTAAATCCTTAGGATCAGGTGGAGACAAAACCTTTTTCATGATTTTAGGATCACTCGGAGCAACATCTGCGAGAAACTGCTTATGTCGATTGGGGATTGGGCATTCTTTTGTACACATAAAGGCAGTCCCAAGATAAGCTGCTTCAGCTCCCATTGCTAAAGACGCCAGGAATCCACGGGCATCTCCTATTCCACCGGCTGCAATCAGGGGAGTTTTTATCTGTTTTGCAGCCCATGTTATACTTGTCAAAGTGGGAAGTTGATCAACACTTTTAAAACCAATACCCTCCATACCTACAATGACAATAGCATCGGCCCCCTGTCTTTCTGCCACAATCGCATGCTTAACTGTGGCTACCTTATGTATCCATTTTACTCCGGCTTTTTTTAATAGTTTTCCATGGTCAGTCGCTTGAAATGCTGATGTCTCGACAACGGGGATACCCTCGTCAATTGCAACTTCTCTCATCTCATCGATATGCGGGCACATTCCTACAGTCAGATTGACACAAATGGGTTTATCGGTTTTTGATCTGGCCTTTTTTATGTCATCTCTAAGGCCCTCTGGTGTCTTTAAGGCACTTGCTGTAATCATACCCAATCCTCCTGCTTCAGAAACAGGTGCTGCAATCTCTGAAGTACCGAATCCACCGTATGATCCTTGAATGATCGGATACTCTATGCCAAGCATCTCGGTTATCTTTGTCTTCCATTCCATGATTTCACCTTCCTAATATATTTTATTTTTATTTAGTAAATAGGTAACTGTTTAGCAGTATGAAATAGAAAACTATCACCAAGCTTCAACGACGGTCAAATTCTAATGCGTATGCTGTCTAAGCGTCCAAGTAATCGTTAAGAATGAAAAAGGTGAAAGATACGAGTTTACACGGATTAAAATTTGATTGCCGTTGAAGCGTCTCTTTTCAAAAAGCTAAACTGTTACAAAAATAGATGTACTATGTCACTACGATTTCTCTTTCAAAGAGGGTAAGTTGTCTGGAATCGAGATCAACTGGGAGTTCTACAGGATAATTTCCTGTAAAGCAGGCATCGCAAAAATCATTTCCATTATTTTTAACAGATGCTCTCAGCCCTTCGATACTCAGGTATTTTAAGGAATCAGAGGTTAAAAATCTCCTTATTTGAGAAACGCTATTAGAAGAAGCAATCAACTCAGTATTGGTAGGGGTGTCTATCCCGTAATAACAAGAACAAATAATGGGTGGAGAACTGATCCGAACATGGATTTCTTTGGCTCCTGCATTTCTGATCATCTCTATGATCTTTTGTGAAGTCGTTCCCCTGACAATAGAATCATCGACAACTATCACTCTCTTTCCATCCAGATAGTCTTTAATCGCGTTGAGCTTCAGCTTGACACCAAAATGCCGAATACTCTGCCTCGGTTCAATAAACGTCCT
The DNA here is from genome assembly GCA_034189035.1 of Thermodesulfobacteriota bacterium. GTDB lineage: Bacteria > Desulfobacterota > UBA8473 > UBA8473 > UBA8473 > JAUXFK01. Next base: position 6,259 of record JAXHVA010000058.1, on the reverse strand, counting down.
TCCAACATAGTGATTTCTGATTAATCCTGTCTCAAAAGGGATGCCTGATTCCTCAGCAAAACCAATCGCAGCAGGAATCCCTGAATCAGGTACGGGCATTACAATATCCGCTTGTACAGGACTCTCCCTTGCGAGTTGCCTTCCCATCTCCTTTCTTGTTGTATATACGTTTCTTCCAAAGGTATTGCTGTCCGGACGTGAGAAATAAATTAACTCAAATATACAAAATTTATTTATAGAACGGAAAGGTTTGTATGAGGTAAGACCATTCTTGTCTATCAGCACAACTTCTCCGGGTTGCACATCACGGATATACTCGGCCTCTATTAAATCCAAAGCACAGGTCTCTGAAGATACGACATATGAATCCTTCAGCATTCCCAAAACCAGGGGTCGAAAGCCATGGGGATCTCGAACAGCAACCATCTCATTTTCTGTAAGGAAGAGCATCGAATATGCACCTTTAATGTTAATGAGGGCATCCATAATACGATTCACTATGGATGTTTGCTGAGATGAGGCAATTAGGTGGATGACAATCTCTGTGTCCATTGTAGATTGAAAGATCGAACCATAATTCTCAAGCTCTTCCCGTATGATTCTTGCATTTACAATATTTCCGTTGTGAGCCACTGCAATGCCGCCATTCGCATAACTCACAACAAAAGGCTGTGCATTTTTCAATAGACTGGAACCGGTTGTTGAATAACGCACATGCCCGATTGCACTATCACCAGTCAATTTAGCTAAGATGTTTTTATTGAATATATCTGCGACCAGTCCCATCTGACGATGAGACAGAAGCACTTCCTTATTAGAAGATACAATCCCTGCACTCTCCTGCCCGCGGTGTTGTAATGCATGTAATCCCAAATATGTCAGGTTGGCTGCTTCAGGATTTCCGAACACACCGAAGATTCCACATTCTTCCTGTAGCTTATCAGTCATTATGATCTTTCCAACCCCCTATTCAAAGTCTCTCTTCTAAAGCATTTCTCCATTGTCTCTTAAGGCTTTCGATATCACAATCGATGAGCCCTTCAATCACTAATCTGTCTGTACCGACTTCTCCAATCACAGAAAACGGCGCATTGTTTTTCTTTGCAATCTTTTTGAGTTTATCGAGTTTATCCTTTTCCAATGAGACGATAATCCTCGATTGTGACTCACCAAAGAGGAGACAGTCCCCTCTCATCTTCTCCTTATCAATCGATATTTTGACACCACGATGGAAGTCCGGACTTGAAAAACAACATTCAGCTAAGGCAACTGCGATACCACCTTCTGAACAATCATGGGCAGACTTTATTAGACCATTTTGAATGGCCTCAAGACAGGTGTCCTGTACAGCAATCTCTATATCCATATGAATTTCCGGAGGGATCCCCTCCTCGATCCCATGGATAGTCGCCAGATATTCACTGCCGCCCATTTCTTCATAGCTCTTTCCGAGTAAAACAACCAAATCCCCACTGTCTTTAAACCACTGTGTTTGAAAAAGACGAATATCATAGATAATCCCAGCCATAGCAACAGTGGGCGTGGGATAAATCGCTTCTCCCTGCGTCTCATTATAAAAACTGACATTTCCACCCACTACCGGGGTATTCAGTCTTTTACATGCTTCACTCACCCCGCTGATAGCCTGATCAAACTGCCACATTATCTCCGGTTTTTCCGGGTTTCCAAAGTTCAAGCAATCGGTTATAGCAAGTGGTTTTGCTCCTGAACAGACAAGATTTCTCGAAGCCTCGACAACAGCTGCCATTCCCCCTTTATACGGGTCAAGATAACAATACCTGCTATTGCAATCAACAGTCAATGCAATGCCCTTATTCGTGCCTTTTACCCGTATTATTGCAGAATCAGAACCAGGCAGCAAGACGGTATTGGTTCGCACCATATGGTCATACTGTCTGTAAATCCAGAGTTTGCTTGCAATATTAGGAGACTTTAACAACCGGATCAGTATATCATTGAGATCTGTTGGTTCAGGAATACTGTGAATAGAAAAACTCTGTGTTGCACAAAGGTATTGAGGTCTCTTTTTGGGGCGGGTATAAAGAGGGGCTTCTTCGGTAAGGGCTTCGGCAGGTATCTCAACCAAGACTTTACCATCTTCTTTTACCCTTATCATCTTATCACCCGTTACCCTGCCTACAATAGAAACATCTAAATCCCACTTTTTAAATATTTCCTCTACCTTTTTTTCAAGGCCATATTTGACAACAATCAGCATCCTTTCTTGAGATTCTGATAGCATCAATTCATAGGGTGTCATCCCCTCTTCTCTTCTTGGTACTTTAGAGAGATCTATTTCTATCCCTGTTCCTGCCCTGCTTGCCATCTCACAGGATGAACACGTCAACCCTGCTGCACCCATATCCTGTATTCCAACGATATAATCCTCTTTCATTAATTCCAGGCAAGCCTCCAATAAAAGCTTTTCAGTAAAAGGATCGCCAACCTGGACCGTTGGACGTCTCTCTTGTGAGCTTTCATCGAACTGCTCAGAAGCCATTGTTGCTCCGTGTATGCCATCCCTTCCTGTTTTAGACCCAACGTATATGACAGGATTTCCCGGTCCGGATGCAACACCTTTGAATATCCTGCTCTTCTTCACGACTCCCAGGGCAAACACATTTACTAGGATATTGCCACTGTAACTCTTGTTGAAATACGCCTCACCTCCAATTGTAGGTACGCCAATACAATTCCCATAGCCTGCTATACCTGCTACCACTCCATTGAGTAAATACCTGGTTCTGGGATGATCGAAGGATCCAAAGCGAAGTGAATTGAGAGACGCTATAGGTCTGGCCCCCATGGTAAAGATATCCCGCAGAATCCCCCCTACACCTGTAGCTGCACCCTGGTAAGGTTCAATATACGAAGGGTGGTTATGGCTTTCCATCTTAAAGACGATTGCCAATCCATCACCTATGTCTACTATACCTGCATTTTCTCCTGGGCCTTGAATGATATGCTCTCCATCAGTGGGGAGTTTTTTCAGATATCTCTTCGAGCTCTTATAACTGCAATGCTCACTCCACATTACAGAAAATATGCCTAATTCTGTATAGTTAGGATCTCTTTTTAGAATTTGCTTTATTTTTTCATACTCATCCCCGGTCAATCCATGGGATTCGATTATATCTTGCGTAATCAAAGGCTCTTTAGTCATTTCACTCAAATTCTATCAATTTTATATATTTAATTAATACCCTCAATAGGTTTCATTTATTGCGTATAATCAAAGAATACTCTTTATAATAGACTCAAATATAAGCCTTCCATCTTCATTACCCAATATACTCTCACAGCATCTTTCAGGATGGGGCATCATGCCCAGAACATTTCTTTCTCTGTTGCATATTGCGGATATATTCCACAGTGCACCATTGAGATTTGCATCATCTGTAATATCGCCGTCTTCGGAACAATACTTGAATATGACCTGTTGGTTTTCCTCCAATTTCTGCAATGTCTCTTCATCAGCAAAGTAGTTTCCGTCAAAATGGGCAATCGGCATCTTATAAAGCCCCCCTACTCTCCCCCGGTTGGTAAAGGGGGTTTCATCACTTTCCAGTTTGAGATAAACATCGCTACAAATGAATTTCAAAGACCTGTTTCTCATCATTGCCCCTGGTAATAAATCTGCTTCTAACAGTATCTGAAAACCATTACAAATCCCCAGGACTAGACCTCCAGACTCTGCAAACCTCTTCACTTCCTTCATTATCGGAGAAAATTTTACAATTGCCCCTGGCCGTAAATAATCGCCATATGAGAAACCACCGGGAAGCACCAGGCAATCATATCCAATGAGTTTCTCCTCTTTATGCCAGATAAAATCAACATCCTGTAAAAAGACATGCTTTATCACATGGTAACAGTCATGATCACAGTTTGCCCCAGGAAAAACGATTACACCAAACTTCATAGACGCCTCATTTATATAAATGGTTATTGAGCTAAAACATCAATAGCGGTCACAATTTTATATAAAAACGCTTAGACAATAAGCTCAAATCGATAATCCTCAATGACCGGATTTGCCAAAAGCTTTTCACACATCTGTTGAATCCTGGCCTCAGCTTCGTCCCCATTCATATCATCCAATAGAACTTCCATGTACTTCCCAAGCCGTATATCCTTTACTTCATTATACCCCAAAGACTCCAATGAATGTTGTACTGCCTTGCCCTGTGGATCGAGAACTCCTTTTTTAAGTGTTACATATATCTTTGCCAGCAAAACCTCTTTCTCCTCTTTTTGATGTTATCCAAAAACCCTCTCAAATATTTCATCGATTCGTCTCAGATATTGATTCATATCAAAGCAATCTTTCATCTCATCTTCAGTCAATATCTGCATTATATCTTGATCTTGAGAGACTAAATTTCTGAAATCAGCACCCTCCTGCCAAACCTTCATGGCATTTTTTTGTACCATCTTATATGCCTGTTCACGGCTTATCCCTTTTCGTGCCAGTCTTAAAAGAAGGCCTTGAGAATATATCAATCCGTGGGTCAGATTAATATTTTTCAACATATTTTCCGGGTAGACCAGTAATTTCTCTATTATCCCTGACAATCTATTCAACATGAAATCTACAATGATCGTACTATCCGGCACAATAATCCTTTCCGCAGATGAATGGCTGATATCCCTTTCATGCCAAAGAGGAATATTCTCCAAAGCAGCCAGTGAATTCGCACGTATTACTCTTGCCAGGCCCGAAAGGTTTTCAGAGAGGACAGGGTTTCTTTTATGGGGCATTGCAGAGGAGCCCTTCTGTCCTCCAGAGAAAAACTCTTCTGCTTCATAGACTTCAGTGCGTTGTAAATGCCTTATTTCAGTAGCTATCTTATCTATTGAGCTGGCTATTAATGCAAGTGTGGTAAGATATTCGGCATGCCTATCTCTCTGGACAATCTGGGTTGAGATCGGGGCAGGTGAGAGCTGACACTTTTTGCAGACGTACTCTTCTACAGAGGGGGGGACAAAGGGAAAGGTCCCCACAGCTCCGGATATCTTTCCATAGCTGATCGTTTCTTTGGCCTTTTCCATACGGCTGAGATTTCTTTCCATCTCATCGTAGTATAGGGCCATCTTCATACCGAAAGTAACTGGTTCCGCATGTATTCCATGCGTCCTTCCAACCATTACAGTCTCTTTATACTGGTATGCCTTTTTCTTCAATACAGAAAGGAGGCGCTTAATATCCTCTAAGATAATATCCGAGGCTTCTCTCATCAAAACGGCCAGTGAAGTATCAAGGATATCCGAAGAAGTCAAGCCCATGTGGATATATCTTGAATCCTCTCCAACATATTCACCCACACATGTAAGGAAGGCGATTACATCGTGTTTTGTGACCTTTTCTATTTCATCGATCCTCTCTATATCAAACTCGGCTTTTTCTTTGATGTTCTTTAATGCATCTTCCGGGATTTCTCCAAGCTTTGCAAGGGCTTCACACGCGAGTATCTCTATGTGTAACCACTTGTTGAATCTGTTTTCAGGCTCCCATATCTTGACCATTTCTTCTCTAGCATATCGTGGAATCATATCTTACCTATTCTTTAGTCTTTAATGGTAGAAAAAATTTAGAACGTGTTTCACACGTTTTAAATTTGAGTAACAGTTTAGCGCTATGAAATAGAAAACTATCATCAAGCTTCAACGACGGTCAAATTTTAATGCGTGTATTGTCTGAGCGTCAAGGTGAGTTAAGACTGAACAGGGGATAATCTCACATTTAATGTCTGAAATAGTTAATAATGGATCTGGTGAATTGAATGGTGATATACTGTTCTTTCTTTACACTCAATTGGATGCGATTTTACACAGATTACAATTTGATTGTCGTTGAAGCGTCTCTTTTCAAAAAGCTACACTGTTACAAAAGATCAAAAAATAATAATTAACAACTTTTTCTTGAAAAGTCAACTGAAAAGCTTTTTTAGGGGTTGGGCGAAAATTCTCCAAGAAAACATCTTCTCCCTCAGCACACTAGCCTTTTATTTTTCTTTCTTCGTATACAAATATTATTAATATTATACTTTAAGATAATTGTTTTTAATTCAGCCCGAATATCAATATCAATATTTACATGCCATATCAATAGTGTCCGGTTAAGAAGCAATAAAAATAGGCTTGAACCTCACAGTTTGTTATAATGAGTTTGCTCATAACACATTATTATCAAAAGGAGATTCAAGCCATGGCCCATTGTAACACACTATTTTGTCTC
>JAXHVA010000057.1:0-27505 GCA_034189035.1 Thermodesulfobacteriota bacterium | reverse complement strand
GCCAGGCAAAACGAAGATACGGGATTGGACGGGTGATGACGAAGCTGGCCACCACAAGCGAAACGGCCATCGCGTTGTGCTTCCTCGTGATGAACCTTGAAAAGTGGCTGAAAGCCATCTTGTTGCGTCTGTTTTTCAAAGAGCTGAAATCGAATTTTCTGTTCGAACAGGAACTTTTTAGAGCCTCATGTGGTTATGAAACTGCCAGTAATAGGCTTTGACTATTTATCCAGGAAACCTTACTTAAGATGGCCGGATTCAATCACTTTATACGAATACTTTTGGCGAGAGCCCGATCATGGTCATGGAGGCCGTTTTTTGGACCTCAGGGGGGACAATACTCGAGCTTCTCACTGAGTCTTGCAACCTGGATAAAGGATGATTGATGACCCTGCTTGAGCAAGGGAGATTGGATACTGATAACGATTACGTGCGGATTCATTTATAGGTGAGATATTCGCAGAAACAATTGAAGAGGTCTTCCAAAGGCGTAGTGGATAGGTATGCCCAGAAAAATATGAATTTCTATCTAGCTGAATTAATAGGATTTATTAAAGCTCATTTTTCTCTTGACAGGAGGAATATAGGATGTCCCCTATGCCCAAACCGCTTCCTTCCCTTCTTTTAATCCAACCTTGTATATCTCCTCATAAAGCTCTATGGCCTGGATTTTATATCCGGATTGCAACAATCGCCTTACTTCTTCATCAGTTCCCGAACCTTTTGGCGGATTTAAAACTTCATCCATTAATTTTTTGTTTTAGAATCTGAAGAATAAATAATTTTCTTTTCTATGGGATATCTCATCTTTTTACCATCAAATTCATTAATGGGTACGGTTTCGATTTATAATGGAACCATATCATCCAACTCTTCGCAACTCACTCTTTCTTCAATATCATGATCTGATACGCAGACAGAGAAAGCCTTACATATGCTCGCTGACCGTATTGTTCCACATTAAATGCCGCACCTGTCCCGGTCAGTTCTTTTACCCTGCTCCCTGGAGGTGTCAACTTATTGTCAGTTGTGACGCAGTCGTTTCGTTCCTGAGAACTGAGATTCATGACAACCAGAATTTCTTCCGTATCAAGAATTCTTGAATAGGCCAATGTACAATTACCGTCTATGGGATATCCAAAATCCAGTCCATTGCCTGAAATTTCACGAAAATACTGTCGGCCATACCTTAAAGCGGGTTCACTAGCACGGACTTCCGTTATCCTCTTTATACCCTGATAAATGGGGTTACTCTGGTTGAAAAAATGCAGGCCTTTCGTATTGAATGCCCCCCACTGACCGCCAAACATACATTCCCTGACATAACGATCGTTATCTCCCCCTCCATCAAATCCCTGCTCCGTACCGTAATATATACAGGGCACACCCTGGCTGGTAAGAAGATAGCCTATGGCTAGCACTGCCTGAGCCTCGTTTGGATTATTATGCATAAACCGACGATACGGACGACTCATCTGGTCATGATTATCCACAAACGTCACAAAATATCTGCCGGCTTGACCGTGGTCGGAATAGACCGTATGAAAAGCATCGTAACGCTGACGCAAAACTAAAGGATTGATAAAACCCTTGATCACTTCCTCCAGAACAAAATACAGAGGAAAATCCAGACACGCATCGAGTGAAGCAAACCGTTCATTCGTTCCTTCTATCCTGCTGTTTCGACCGATATAACGCTGAAGCACCTCATCACTTGCCACTATCTCGCCAAACATAAAAAAGTTATCCTTGCCAATACGTTTTGCATATTCACGCAAAGCGTTGCAGAAAACAGCCACAGAATCATCTTCCATATGTTTGACAGTGTCTATTCTAAACCCGTCGACATCGGTCTGTGCAATCCAATATTTATAAGATTTAATCAGGGTATCGAGCACATCTCTATGTTTAAGATTCAATTCCTTCAATGTGCAGAAATCACCATTTAAAGCCTGTTCATTATCATTCCAGTCGACAATACTTCCTCTTCGCTTGTAGCACTCTGCAGATTGAAGTTCTAAAGGCCATACGGCATCGTCTTCCTGAAATCCGGGATCGGAATTGTTTTCCCTCCAGAAACCAAATTCAAACGGTCCGGGAGCTCCTTTCCAATATTGGTACTCATAACCTCCCGGATACGACCAGTTATCTCCCGTGTGATTAAATATAATGTCCTGGACTACATACATTCCCCGTTTATGAGCCTCTTTTACAAGTGCCCGTATGTCTTCCATGGTTCCAAATCTAGGGTCTACCGTAAGAAAATCTTGTATCCCATAACCATGGTAGCTATCATTTTTCTCGACTCTGTTCTTGAATATCGGGCTGAGCCATATCGCACTGCATCCAAGGTCCTTGATATAATCAAGACGGTCTAACACACCTTTTAGATTTCCTCCCTGAAAAACTCCTCCTTGCTCAGGATCTCTTCCGTAAAATGCACTATCCGGATCATAAGCCGGAATATTCTCTGCATTGTTGTCAAAACGATCGACAAGAAGAAAATACATGACATGATCGCGCCAGTCACGCGGTGAAGAAAATACAGCTCCCTGCGGAGTAAAATCAATATGATTCACCGATGCCACGTTTGCACACATAAAAACCCTCCTTTCTACTCAGTGCCTGAACGAAAAACCCTAATTTCAGGTTTGAACAGGCCGACATTTGTACCAAATGCCCCATTGGGAATATTGTATTTTATGGAATAGGAGCGCATCTCTTAATCAATAGAATTTCTACTTGGTAAAAGGCACATCTTCTGATTACAGACGTACTTGTCCACACAAAATACATGTTATTACTCGCTAAAAGTGATTAAGCGGCTACAGGGAATCTCTCCCTTTGTCTCTTTTTAAGCCTTTGCAAACGCTTGAGCTGTTTTTGCTGATGAATATGCCCGACTATTTGAATGTTCCACGCTTATATGGAAATGGCAACATAACGCTTCAACCCTTCAATACCATGATCCAGAAACGGTATAAACTATTGTTCTTCAAAGCATTGATAGAGGACTCCACTGCCGAAGTGTTGAACCCTTTATCAAAACTGCAGCTGCTCAGACTGCCAAAACATTCTTTGGCTTCCAGAATTATGAGAACAGCAACACGATCATCGGTTTTGTTTTGCATTACCCGATGGTGAAGTATGAAATCAAGTTGATCTTTGACAACATAGACTCTTAGTTTGCTAATCCGCTCAGTGTGCTCTTCAAAGATTGATGATACTTCAAACAGGATTGGGGACGTCCAACAAATGATTATATGGTTTATATTCAAGTATCATAAAAACTTTCCTTAACAAGTCGTATTATATATTTTTGCATGACCTTATAACTTCTTAATAATTAAAGTTATCGCTTAAACCTGACAGCTGCATCATAATTCAAATTCATCCCCAAATAGGAGGGCAGTTCGATACGCTGGAGCATATAGGGGACGTAGGGTGAATTCAAGTATGACCTCTTATACAATATTTTATACTATTTATCTATAGTTACTTCTCAAGTACCATTATGTAATAGACGTCCCATTTATATATCCTATTCAGCAATTTTCGGGCCAATTTTAAAAAAGTAATAATTTGAGTTTCCAACATATTGAATTTATTTATAATTATTTTTTGCACTCTTGATTTATCGACATTATTAGCCAACCTAAGTCTAAATTAATTATATAATATGTTTCACAATTAGTGTAATCTATTACACATTTGTGCTATTTTTTTGCCTATTAATCTTAGAGATGAAGAGGATAATTAGAAACGAAAAGTAAGTAGAGAATAATAGAGAGGGAGAGTATAGGATGTTCCCTTTGCTGGCCGCGACCCTTATGTACAATGGCTTAGAGGGGGGAGGTCGTGAGACCTCTCCCTACTCCCTATCTCGCTATGCGTCGAACAGCTATCCTGTAGAGCAAGGTTTTGGATCATGCGATGCGTTTCATTTCATGGAGTGAGAAGATTTCATCCGCTCCATTGGTTGCTGCTTTATAGTCCTTCAAGTGTTGGTTGTTCATGTGCGCCTGCCAAAGTTTATAAGATTCCCAGTTCTCGTAGAACAAGAAATGAGCTGGATTCTCATTGTCCTGATGGAAATCGTATTGAAGACAGCCCTCTTCAGCGCGGGTGATATCGATCAGCTTTTCAAGCTCAGCCTTTAGTAGATCAATCTTATCGGTTTTGGCGGTTATATTGGCAACGATAGTTAATTTAGCCATGTTTTTTTCTCCTCAAGTTTAAATTATTTTGTTTGCGTATAGTTTAATATCCTTCTGCCCCTTATCCTCTTTTGTATCTCGTTTGTTCATTCAATGATTTGGGTACATTTAACATCCCTCATCATACGTTCAACCGGGTGGCCTCTTATGTACCCATAACCGCCGAGAACCTCGACAGCGTTGGTTGTAATCTTCATAGCGGTTTCAGAGGCAAACTATTGTGCCATAGAAGCGTATAAGGTTACATCATCCACACCTTGGTCTATGAGACGGGCTGATTTATAGACAAGACCTCTGTGGCAGCTTCTATGGAGGTCACCATGTCGGCAAGCTTGAATTGAATCCCTTGAAACTGAGAGATAGACTCTCCAAATGACATCCTGTTTTTTGAATACTGAAGGCCATACTCATATGCCCCCTGTGCGATCCCCAGGGCCTGGGCAGCGATTATCGGCCTGATCTTGTCAAAGGCCTTCATCACGAACTTAAATCCCTGCCCTTCCTCTCCAACCCGGTTTTCAACTGGGGCCAAGGCCCCCTCGAAGATAATCTCAGAGGCGGAAATGCCTCTCATCCCCATCTTCTTTTCGCTTTTACCCATACTGACTTCAGGAAAGTCCTTTTCAACGATAATGGAGGATATCCGCTTGGAGCCTTTGCCCGGTCCTGTTACTGCAAAAGCGAAGTGGTAATCAGCTATAGCTCCTTGGGTAATAAAACACTTGGTACCATCGATCCTGTAAGAATCAACCGAACGGGTTGTTTTACTCTTTATTGCCGCTGAATCCGAACCTGCACCCGGTTCAGTGAGGCACAGTGACATGAGCCTACCTTCCGCCATGCGGGTCAAACAGCTCTCTTTCTGACGATCGTTGGCAAAGAGCATTAAGAAGGTTGCTGCATAACAGACATACGCTATAATAGATGCCGCGGCAGAGACCTTGTTGATCTCTTCTACGACTATGCATGCTGTGGTGATGTCACTGCTTAGGCCGCCATATTTCTCAGGGATAAGGAGTTTTAATATGCTGCTCAGGGTATTCTTCTGTGTCGTCTATCTCAGAGGCTCTTGAAGCAATCTTTTCCAGAGATATCTTCCTTATGGTATACTTCATCATTGAATCCAATAGTATTATTCAGCCTCATTTTGTTTAAGAATCAGCCCCAACTGCTGACGCCATTTCTAAAATTTAGTGATATTTTAGAATGAGTTACTCTCATGTCAGTCACTCGGATCACATCCTGGTGAAAGGTCTGTAGAGAATCTAAACATGCTAATCGAGACATAATACCTTCTTTATCGTAATGTCTAAAAATGTCAACTCAACATCCCGATATCCGCTTGAATGAAAAGGTAGGCTCAGTTAAAGATTCTTAAAGTGAGATATTATTGGTAAAAAAAGCTCTGATTGTCTTTTTAAGAAACGAAATGAGAACGATCAAAAACTAAATTCGGTAGGGAAGGGGGGGGGGGTAACAGGATGTTAACTGCATTATCCGAATGTGCTGTTAAAGTATTAGGGGGGAGTTTATCTTCAGTAAATAAGGATTCCATCAAATAATTCCCATACTGCTGTATATTTGGCAGCAACAGGAGACATCAAACCAATCTTCCACCCTGCAAACCTTTCATCGCAGTCCAGGGCTACCACACCTTCTAGAGAAGAGAACTCTCTTGTGAAGTCACATTTGTCCTGAGATTGATCAATACACTGAACGATCGAAAAGATACTACGGTTGGGTATCAATTCATTTAAATAGGAACGAATAGATCCATGGCGACGAATAACACCAGCTTCCCAATCAATCCTTTTAAGGACGTGGAGGTTACCTACTACGACGAGCATTTTGCTGTTTGGGTTTAAACGAAGGGTCTTTGCAATAACCCGCGCCATCCATTCATCACGGCTAATCTCACCTTTATACATTGATAGAGGCAGGTCGAGGGCAATTACACTAGGTCTCTTTTCCTGGCCATTGATCTTCATGTGGTCAAACATACTTTTGTATTCTGGGCAGTCTATTTGAGGATGTAGTCCGATATTCGCCAAGCCGCTTCCTGTTTCAAAGAAACGGTCAATATTCTCCTGTTGATCGGAGCAAACCTCAAGTCCCAGGTGGGTGACTCCAGCTTTGGTCAAATGGACAATCAGGTCAGAGAGAAATTTTTGGCTGGTTTGCTCCTTGTGATAAACTCCCAAGAGGACCACATCATGAGAGTTAAACTTCTCAATAATATACTGAGTGGGATGTGGCTTGATAGGATAACTTCCAGCAGTGCTAAGTCCTGAAAAGCTGAGACCAATAATACATAATGTCAGAGTTAATGATGTATACAGAGAGGGTTTTTTTTTCATTGTGCAATCTTATTAAAGGGTTTTCATTAAAAAAACTGGACTCATTTTCATCGATAAGGGAACCTTTATTCGGGTTGCATACTACTTGGCCCCCTGTTTTAAACTCAATGGTGTCTTATAAGTGGGGGTGTCATCTGCATAACCGACAGCAAGCAACCTTTGCTTCAGTCGAATCAATTTGCACACAAAAGCGACCTTTATTTACGTATCGTCAAAAATCTTGATGACTTTAGGATTTATGCCTTTAAAAAATCTTATATAATAGCTACATGGAGATATATGAAAAGGTTTAAGAGAACTCACATTGCCGGGTTCAGATACAGGAGAGGTTTCTACGGACAGTAGCGTATTCGGGGGCAAGATACTCGTGCAAAGATGCCATCAATATATTTTTCATTGAAGATTGAAGAAGTTTCAAAAGGAATTAAAGGTTTGATAGCGTCTATTAATGTGAAGCGTTTTTTGAAGAGGTTTTGATCTGATGGAGGAGATCCGGAGAGTTTTTTCTACGTCTTCTTGGATGTTATCCTTCTATCAGGACCGGTAATGCCCTTGGACTGGATTGATATCTACCCAATCTCCTCCCGGAGCCCCCAATCTCATATCATATACGTTCTTTCGGAAGGCAATTCCATGTCTTGACGCTTGGATATCAGAAGTACCTTTCTGCCAATAGGGTCCTTTATTTACTAAAGATTCTGTTTTTGATACTTCGGATTTCAGACAGACGAATAGAGGCTTAGCTTGGTTTCTATCCATTCTATTCCTTCCTCCTTTGTGGATTCCAGAGGGGTAAATCCTTCATCACCTTGCCAAACTGAAAAAAATGATGATTGCGAGTTTTTCTTCTTCTATATCTTCGTTTCTGGTTGATTTCAAGGGACAAAGATACCTCATGATTCAATCATTCCTTAAAAAAAGGAGACCATCATTGGCTGTGTCCGGGGAAATCATAGCTACAGCCACTCATAATCAAACCAGGGAGCCGTGTCATACATAGTATCGTCAATGTACAAATAGAGTGACGCTATCTCTTTCTTGTTGAACCCCTTGAGAGTGAGTTGAGCCTTTATATCATGAAATGTGTAGAAGAGGACCTTGTATTCTTTTATTATCATGTTCATGATCCCCTTATCCACATCCACAACTTTCTGTCTAATTTCTGTATTTAACTTGAGTTCCATGCACTTATAGATCTCGTCAAGGCAATTTACATACGGCTCCTCAAAGGCCACTGTTATCGACTCCCCTGGCCATAGGCCTTCCTTTGAAATGGTGCTTTCCAGAGTCACATTCTTCATAGGGTGGGCAGAACACCCATCGATTATCTCCACTCCATCACCTTTAAACTTCACCTCTATCCTTCGCCTGCCGCTCTTTAGATCACCTGCAAATGGTTTCCAAATCCATCCAGGAATCGGTGGAGATATGAGTTCTATCTTCATGGAGCTTCCTTTCCCAGATGAGGCTATAAGCTCAATTGTGTAATGATCGATCACCGTGGTGCCGGTATTCTTAACCGTGTGAACAAATGTCCAATCGTCCTTCAAGGCATACAACTTACCGGACTCTCTCAACTCTTCTCCTCGCAATCGAACTGCTCTATCTACAATCTTTGCATCTGTTACTGCAGAGATCTCGAACTCACCTTGAGAGACCTCTTTTCCTTCGTATATAGCGCTCCAGTTGTGTTTCCCGGCAACAATCCATTTTGCGAGGAGTTCTCCATTCTCATCGGTTATTCCCTTTACCTCACCGTCTATTCTTATCTCTACCCCTGGTATTGTCCTTGAACCGAATAGGGCGCTGAATGGTAATGTTCCCCTCATAGCCGGTGAAACACCGATCGTCAGTTGATCCTCTGTAGCTTTTTTATCTTTTGTGGAGAACTGTGACGAGACTCCACCACCTAAAGATACTATGTACAACACAATCATTAGAGCCAATGAAAGAGTTATAAAGATCCTAGACTTCATGTTCATTCCCTCCTAACTTATCTATGATTTCTACTGTGCTTTTCCAGCCATTGATACTTCTTTACAAACTTGGGAAGCTAAGAGACAGCTAATCAGGAGTATGTGCCCGAGTGCACGACTCATAAAGCTTTGAGAAGAAAGGTTAAGGTGCGTTCTTACCTTGCCTTCTAGAACCGGCCAAAGAGATCTTCAGATTTTAAGATTCAATCTCTATTTTCAGTTATTAGGCTTTTGCATACGGTCCACTGACCGTCCTCTTTTATTGCCCGATTTCTGAAACTCCTCCCTTGAGGATTTTTCCCAGGTTCCCGACTGTTGCCCTGTTTCTTCTATCTTCTGAGAGTCCTCCCACGAGCGTGATAAATCGTATCTTCTCTTCAGGGGCTCGACATTGGGGTTTGGTTTCGGTGCCTTGTATTGAGTAGGTGGGTTTTTTTTTCGATCCATTTTTTCGTTTGACCTGTTCATAATAGGGGATCTGGAAAACTTTTCTTTGTTCGGCTTCGGTTTTTTTGAAGCTTTTTCCTTCAGTATATTCTGTTGTTGAATCTCTCGATTCTGACGTTTTTTTTGATATGTACGGACCTCTTTTTGTTGTTGTAAGAATTTCATTCGTTCTTTTTCACTGATGTGTTTGAAGCGATAGACACTGGCCTTAGTTTTGTCAGCATGGTCAAGCGAGATGATAAAATTGGGCCGTTTGGATCCTGTTGTACTGATCTTCTTGTTAGTCAATGTTTGGTAATTAAAGCTGTGAGGCGGTCGTAACTCTTCGTGATCTCGACGCTCACGAAATTTTTTCTCTAAACTGCTCTCCCACCCGAGCTCTTTCCGATGTTTCCAGCGTTGATGTGCATAGATAGGATCATATGCAACCCGTCTGGCATGGAGTGAAAACCATGGATAGAAACCTCTTCTGTAATACATGGGTGCATAAAAGTTCCCATAATAATAATGCCAATACCGGCTTCGCAGAAACAGGGCATCATCAAAGACGTTCAGATTGATCACAAACCCAGGTGAGAAAGAAAAGGCCAAACCAAGGTGTACTCGCGGCGCGAAAAAGACCGGTGCGAACAGAACTCCGCGATGGATGATGGTAAAGTCCCAGTATCCACTCACAAAGATATAGCCACGTGGAGACCAGATATAGTGTGCAGGTACCCATACCCAGTCCGGATTTACATGGGCCCAATAACCGGGCCTCCAGGCATATCGTCCATGGTGCCATAGCCAGCAACCGGGCATCCAGATATAATCTGACGAAGGTGCATTACTGCTGGGGCCGACTTCTACGGATTCAGGCGGCTCAGGCAGGTATTCTGTCTCTTTTGCTTTCACACTGGCCCAGTACCCTGAAATCCACTGATATCTCTCTTTCACATGGGCCCAATAACCAGGGATCCACTGACGATCCGGCGGTGGTACTCGCCAGATCCCACTCACCCAGATATATTCTTTTCTTTCATCATCCCAGGCCCAGTACCCTGGAATCCACTGAACATCGCCTTCAGGTTTCTGCTCGGGTGGAATCTCCTCAATGAGGGGCGGCGGCGCTTTGGGTGCAACGATTCCCGGCTCAGGATCAAATGGCACTGCCTCGGCAAATGCCCCATGTATAGGGCCCGAAGCAAGCACTTGAATGTCTTCCTCGGGTACTGGGGCTGTTTTTTCGGCAGCGATAATCGTTCGTTGGTTGAATCCCACTCCAAATGCAGTGAGAGCAACAACGGTACAAAAAATTTGGATAAATCGAACCTTTGTCATATATCTCTCCTTTATTCCTTTGGTATTATCATCGAAATATTTTTGTCATCAATATTTTCAATATCTGCGCAATAAGAACTGAGACAGTTCATTGGTTTGATCAGATCTAGCGAAAAGTCTCTTCTATCAGAATCAGACATTTCTTTATTTGGCGAGCTCTGCATACTGCAAAAATCTTTATATTCTGGAGGATCATGAATTTCTTCAACGTAGGCTGCTGAGATGAGAATTAATAGGAGAAGTATTGTCCATAAAGAGATTCGTATTTTAAGTGCAATCATAATTTTTTATAATGTTGACTAAAGGCCGACTTCACTCTAAATAGGTAGGCATAGGTGCCAGGCCTGACCAGTTGACCAGTTGAGTTTTGATGTTTTGGAAAAGACCAAGTGGTGTATTTGAAACTTGAATTCACCCTTGATAGAAGACAAAAGGCAAAACAGAGAGTCGCTTATCAAGAAATCAGTCTCAAGGACGGAAGATCTGTTTGAAAATTATAGGTTTTCGATCTATAGGAGTCGTTTTCTTTTAACAACCAAAGGCTATATAAATGTTGAGTGTTTTGTTCATACAGGTAGTCATTGCAAGCCTAAATTTTCTCTGATGTGTTTTGCCAAAGCGTTATCGATTTCAGCATGTCGTGGCACTGGCTGTTTCTGTCCTGTATTTGGATTTAAATATACCTTACTCACACTCAACACCCAATCGCTGCTAAACAGTCGTGCGGATTTCTTATTTCGGATGAATTAGCCAGGTTAAACCAGTTAAAATTTTCTTTTTATTTATCTACTCTCGGCTTTTCTTCAAGCTAAGTGCACATGCAATAGAGTGTTGCAACTCTACGGTTTTTTATTGTTTGATCAACCTCTTGATCTGTATGCTTTGGGTCAACAGGAATCCACGTTGATACATTTTCCCCATGACGAATTAGATAATCAACTTCCTTTAACTCCTGTTGTGTAACATATGGAAACTTCATTTCGTAATTTCCTGAAGGAGAATCGCCACGAGCATTTGGATCAGGTTTTAAATCTGTATACCTGTAATATAGTGAAGAGATTACAACGCTAGACCCAGTATAATTACGGATCTCAATATAGATTTTAGTGGGTAATTGGTGTTGTCACGACGGAGTTTTGTAAAAAAAATTAAATTCCTGACACGCTTTTTAGTCCAGAATACAACAGAAAAACCGATCACCGCTGATGCGAGCAATATTATTGTACTCAAAAACTCCAGATGGCATAATCAGCTGCCCATTTTAACCAAGCAAGCATTCTTATTCCCTATATTTCTTGTGGTTTAACGCTGTGCTCAGCCAACAGAAAAAACCTTGAGAAACTTGCCTAAAGTGAGTATCTCAGTTCGCTTCAAAGAAAATAAAAAACAAAGGTTTTTTCTGTTGGCTACAGCAAGTTGAACCTAATATTACAAGTATAGTTGGCGCCTTTCTTCTCCAATAAATTTAGCGCATAATCGCTTCTAATCAGCTGAGCGGATTTTTGCGTCGGATGAATCATCTTCTTATGTCCTCAACCTTTTCCCCTATAACTTGCGGCTTCTTGAACCAAGGATCAGTTCCGAGCTCTCGTTACTCGACTCGGAACTAATCACTTTATTTAGTTGGCATTATTGCGCGTTCTCGTGGTTTTTGATCATTTCATTAATCTTTTCTTTCAGCTCTGGCAAATCTTCGGTTAGGGTATTCCACACAACTTCTAAATCCACTACGAAATAATCATAAATCAAATTATCCCTTATTCACAGCCATTTCCTTACAAGGAATATAGGGGTAATTTTCTCTTATTTAACTTTAGGAATATTTTTTGTTGCTTCTCCTATGACTTCTAAAACTCAAATCACTGCAAATGAAGTTTTATCATCTGCCAGAAATTGATCAACGATCATCCCTTCAATGAATTTATCAATCTTGAATTGATAAATATCATCTATAAAAACAGTGTAAAGACGTTTAAGCTTCATATATATACGACTTTCCTCAAAATCTGTTTGCCTATCTGTGGCCTAGTGCGCTTTGCATTAGTAAATCTACCTTGATTCCCAAGAGACCTGTCAAAAAAATTTCTAGCTCAATATATTTTATTAACCCTGGCTTTTTTGTGAAATCCACCAGTAAATCTAAGTCACTTTCCTGGGTTTCCTCCGAACGAATATATGAACCAAATATCCCTATTGATTCAACATTATATTTTTGACTCATAATACACACCTGTGGATTTTACCAAGACACCGACAAGTTATTCCCTAGTTCTGGTTAATAGTTCATTCTTATTATTTTTATAGTTGACTGTCAAGGCTAAAATGAATAGAATGCCGCAAGAGTTAAATGGGTATCATTCAATATGTTGTATTCCAACGCTTTCAGGAGACTTCCCGATGTTAGAGTTGCCAGTAGATATGAAACAGAAGTATCATCAATTCTTACAAGACAAAAAGATCCCCTCGTACACTCATAATTATTATATGAAGTGGCTGCGATATTATCTGGATTTCTGTCAGAAATACGGTTTCAAAGAGACGAATCAGGAGAGCTTATCTGCTTTTATTCGAAAATTAGTCGAAGAAAAAGAAAATAAGAATATGCAAAAACAGGCGGTACAGGCTGTTGAATTCTACTATGGGTTCTTGCAGTTTCATTCAAAGAACAATATGCAATTATTTACGGGTATTTCATCCAAAGATCCGAAAGGGTATATTGTAGATTCATTAATAGACCACGAGGGTGAATGGGCAGATATCTTCCAGGACTTAAACGATGAGATAATAGCTCGAGATTATTCACCAAAGACTCTCATTTCCTATACAAAATGGTTGATAAAGTTTCAGGAGTTTACAAAAAGTAAAGATCCTCAATCATTGTCTACCCAAGATGTAAAGGAATTCCTGAGTGATCTTGCAGTGAAACAGAAGGCTTTTTCTACGCAACACCAGGCTTTCAATGCGCTGTTGTTTGTTTTTAGACATATCCTGAAAAAGGATTTTGGGAAGATGAAAGATCTGATCAGAGCCAAGAGGAAGCCCTCCATCCCTGTTGTATTATCACGGCAAGAGATCGATGAAATTATCAAGAACCTCTCAACCCCATATGATCTGGTAGTCAAGCTATTGTATGGCTGTGGGCTCAGGCTTCTTGAGTGCCTGAACCTCCGTGTCAATAGTTTCAATTTTGACGAATACATACTCACTGTATATAATAGCAAGGGCCAGAACGACCGAACTGTACCGATTCCTCAATCCATTGTACAAGAACTCAATGAGCAACTCGATCGGGTTTCAAACACTCATCAAAAAGATCTCAAAATTGGGTATGCCGGAGTATTTCTATTTGATACGATAGAGAAGAAGTATAAAAATGCACCCAAGGAATTCCTGTGGCAATGGGTGTTTCCGGCTAAGGCGCTGACTATAGTGACTGGAACAGGAGAGTTGAGACGATACCATCTCCACGAAACTCATGTGCAAAAAACTCTCAGAAAGGCTGTAAGAAAAACTTGTATTTGTAAGAAGGTAACTACACATACGTTTCGCCATAGTTTTGCAAGCCACTTACTACATGCCAATTATGATATGCGCACGATTCAGCAGCTGTTGGGACACAGTGATATTCGAACTACAATGATCTATAAACAAACGATTGAGCGCCCGACGATGGAAGAGGCGATAAGCCCGCTCGACTTTTAATCAATACATATCATTTTAGCATTAGAAAGCGGCGCTTTTCAAAAAGCTAAACCCTTATATAAACAATATGAGACAAAGGTTATACGAATAAGAATAAAGACCTTAGTTAGACATTAAGGGAAAAGAAAGCCCGATGGGGTTTGTTGTATAAAAAAGAGAAAACCATGCTTTGTGATCTTGAAGGTCAGATCGAAAGAATTACTTATACTAACGATGAAAACGGTTTCACCATTGCAAAGGTGAAAGTGTATGGACATCAAAACCTCGTTGCTGTTGTCGGGAATCTCATGGCACCAACACCCGGAGAGATCATAAAGATGAAGGGTGAATGGGTCAATCATCCGAAATACGGAGAGCAGTTTAAGATAGTCCAATGTAAGACCGCTGTTCCTGCTTCGGTCTATGGGATACAGAGATACATCGGCTCCGGTCTTATCAAGGGTATTGGTCCTGTAATGTCCAAAAGGATCGTCAATAAGTTTGGAAAGGAAACCCTTGATATCATTGAACTTGAGATAGAAAGACTCTTGGAGGTTGAAGGGATCGGTAGAAAAAGGATAGATATGATTGCGCAGGCCTGGGCAGATCAGAAAGAGATCAGAGAAGTGATGCTTTTTTTGCAGTCTCACGAGGTAAGCTCAGGGTATGCAACAAAGATCTTCAAGCACTATGGTAACCGATCTATTGAGGTGGTGAAGAATAACCCCTATAATCTGGCACACGATATCTTTGGGATTGGCTTTGTAACTGCTGACAGTATCGCAGAGAAACTGGGATTTAGTAAGGATTGTGAGATAAGGGCAGAGGCGGGTATACTCTATGTGCTTCATCAACTGTCAGATGCAGGTCACATATACTTTCCATATTTGGATCTTATTGAAAAGTGCCAAGGGATCCTCCAGGTGAACAGGGAGACTATTGTAAAAGCATTCGGAAAGATCGCTGCAGATCAGAGGATTGTAATCGAAGACCTCAATGATTCGATTGAAGACTTCGAACAGGACAATAAGGCGGTTTACCTCGCAAAATTCTATGTTTGTGAAACCAGTATTGCTGCCCGGCTGAAGGCACTGATAAATACACCAAAGTCAACCAGAAAGATAGATAGAAAAAAGGCGATTCAGTGGGTTAAAAAGAGGCTTTCAATGGATTTGGCACAACGACAGATCCATGCACTTGAATGTGCGATTCACAATAAAATGATGGTCATTACAGGCGGGCCCGGTACAGGTAAAACCACTATTATTCGGGCGATTCTCATGATATTTCAGAAACTTGACGTAAATGTCATGCTTGCTGCACCAACAGGCAGGGCTGCGAAGAGGATGAGTGAGACCACGGCTCATGAGGCGAAGACCATTCACCGCATGCTGGAGTATAGCATCCAGAAGGGAGGGTTTCAAAGAAACGAGAGGCATCTGCTGAACTGTGATCTGATCATCATCGATGAGGCTTCTATGATCGATACTGTATTGATGCATCATCTTTTGAAGGCCATTCCTCCTTATGCAACCTTTATTCTCGTTGGAGATGTGAATCAACTTCCATCTGTAGGCGCAGGAAATGTACTCAGAGATATCATCTCATCCGGTGCGGTTCCTGTAGTGGAATTAAATGAGATATTCAGACAGGCAAAGGAGAGCCTGATTGTTGTAAATGCACATCAAATCAATAATGGGATAATCCCGTCATTGAAACCTTCCACAAATAGACTGGACGACTTCTACTTTATTGAACAGGAAGATCCTGATGAGGTGCTCAATATCATAGTAGAGCTCACCAAAGAGAGGATCCCAAGGAGGTTCGGCCTTCACCCTGTGGATGATATCCAGGTGCTTACCCCCATGCACAAGGGGACTTTGGGATCTGCAAATTTAAATAGAGAGCTTCAAAAGGCCCTCAACCCGCTGTCACATGAGGGAATCGTACAGGGATTCAGGAATTTTAAGATCAATGACAAGGTTATGCAGATAAAGAACAACTATGAAAAAGAGGTCTTTAACGGAGATATCGGCAGGATCACACATATCGATTACGAGACGCAGGAGGTGGTCATATGGATCGATGGCAAAGACGTAATCTATACTTTTGCAGACCTCGATGAGGTTGTACTAGCCTATGCAGTTTCAGTTCACAAGTCACAGGGCTCTGAATATCCCGCGGTTGTCCTGCCTGTTTTATCGCAGCATTATGTTCTACTGCAGAGAAACCTGATCTACACCGGAGTCACCAGGGGCAAGAGGTTGGTGGTAATTGTGGGGACAAAGAAGGCCCTGGCAATCGGTGTGAAAAACAATAAAACCCAAAAAAGGTATACGTATTTAGAACATAGGCTGATATAAAGATAGCAGTTAATTAACAATAGCCATCATTTTAATTTACTTGACGCAGCAGGTTCGTCTCCCTATACTTCTTTGTATAAAAGTGTGTTTTAAAAAATAATAGGAGGAGTTGTTTATGGATTTCAAGTACATTATTTACGAAAAGAAAGATCAAGTAGCAAGAATAACTCTCAACAGACCCGAAGTGCTCAATGTCATGGATTTCCCAGGTGATGGGGGGATATACGATGAATTTATGGAAGCATTGGATATCGCAGCAGACGATGATGACTTAAAGGTTACAATAATAAAAGGGAATGGCAGGTCTTTTTGTGCGGGTCACGACCTTTCTCGTATTTATAAGGTTTATGAAGAGCAGGATGAACAGCCAGGGAAGCGCAGACCCAGTCAGCGTGCAAGGCTGAAGATTGACAGGAAATGGCTGGGAGGCCATCAGAAGATATTGCTCTTTCCAAAGATCACTATTGCCCAGGTCCATGGACACTGTATCGGCGAAGGTGCAGTGATTGCAGAGATGAGCGATATTGCCATTGTGGCGGATGATGCCCATATCAGCCACGCAGAGCAGAGGCTCGGTTTTGCGGGCAGCGGTATTAACCTGATACCACTATTTCAGATGTTGGGCTATAAGCGAGCAAGATGGATGGTCCTATCAGGAGATGCAATAGATGGAAAGGAAGCAGAAAAGATTGGCTGGGCAACGAAGAGCGTACCTTCTGAAAACCTAGAAGAAGAAGTCGAAAAGGTGGCGGAAAGGATGAAGCTTTTGCCCAAAGACGGGATTATGATCGGCAAGGCATCCAATCAGTGGATATGCGATATCATCGGTCTTAACTCAGGCCTGTCGCATGCATATATAACGCATACACTCTTTACAAACTTGCGGTTTGAACCTGGAGAATATAATTTTGTAAAGGGCAGGAAAGACAAGGGTACAAGAGAGGGTATCCATAAGAGGGATGAGAGGTATAAAAAATAGATTCGGCCTCTATGTTCATACCTGTTTACTCAATCAGAAAGCACATTTTTCAAGGTTTTCCTTTTTTTACTCTTTCATGCGAGTTTTTAAACTCATCTATGACCTGCCCTGTTAAATATTCGAATCGCCTTTCAACCTGAAGGGGCAGATCGCTCCCCTTTAACAGGGCAGGTCATTCATGTCTTCAAAATTTACCCGATCACTCAAAGCAGAATTGAGCCGCAAGAGATTTTTTTTGCTTTTTGAAAAAAAATCTTTTTTTCTTGACTTAAGTCAATGACAAAAATATCTAAGGTCATTATATTGTATGCAAGAATAAAAAAGCGCGGGTCTTATAAAATAAAAAACCAAACCATACAGATGAGAAAGGAGGTAATAGGATGTTTTGTTATCAATGTGAACAGACAGCAAAAGGAGAAGGGTGTACCAATGTTGGGGTTTGCGGGAAGCAACCGGATGTGGCAGCATTGCAGGATCTTCTCATGCATGCACTCAAAGGGCTTTCTGAGTACCTTGTGGAAGGCCGAAAATTAGGGGTGATTGCCCCTAATGATGTCAATGCATTTACCTGTGAGGCCATTTTTTCTACACTGACGAATGTGAATTATGATACGGATCGATTTGTCCGGTTAATCAAGCGTTGTGTGGCGTATAGGGAGGCTCTCAAAGAAAGGGTGAAAGAGGCAGGCGGAGATGTGGACTTTAAAGAAGATGCTGCTACGTTTATACTGGAGACCAGCTTAGATGGCCTTGTGAAAAAGGGGGAGGCTGTGGGTGTAAAATCCGATCCTGATCTTGATCCGGACATAAACTCATTGCGCCAGATATTAATCTATGGGATCAAAGGGGTCGCTGCTTATGCGGATCACGCCCGTATCTTGAATAAGGAAGATGAAAGAGTGTATTCGTTTATCAGTGAGGGTCTTGCCGCTACCTTGAAAAAAGATCTTACTGTGGACGATTTGGTGGGTCTGGTTCTCAAATGCGGAGATATCAACCTCAGGGCAATGGAATTGCTCGATGCGGCACATACAGAGACTTACGGCCATCCGGTTCCGACAAGTGTACCACTCGGCGCAAAGAAGGGCAAGGCCATCCTTGTTTCTGGACACGACCTGAAAGATATGGAAGAGATCCTGAAACAGAGCGAGGGGAAGGGGATTAACGTCTATACTCACGGCGAGATGCTTCCCTGCCACGGGTATCCGGAATTGAAGAAGTATCCTCACTTTTATGGTCATTATGGGACTGCCTGGCAGAACCAGGCAAAAGAGTTTGCAGCATTTCCAGGTGCCATAGTGATGACTACAAATTGTATACAGAAACCGAAAGATGCATACAAGGACAACATCTTTACAACAGGACAGGTGGGTTGGCCTGGAGTAACCCATATAGCGGATAAAGACTTTACTGTGGTCATTAAAAAGGCTTTGGAGCTTCCTGGTTTTTCAGAAGATACAGACGGTAAGTCCGTTATGGTAGGCTTTGGCCACAATGCAGTATTAGGAGTTGCAGATAAGGTTATCGAAGCGGTCAAAGGCAAGGCATTGCGCCACTTCTTCTTGGTTGCCGGATGCGATGGTGCCAAACCCGGAAGGAACTATTACACTGAGTTTGTAGAGAAGGTCCCAAACGATTGTGTGGTTTTGACCCTGGCCTGTGGTAAGTTCCGTTTCTTTGACAAAGACCTGGGGGATATCGGTGGCATCCCCAGGCTGCTGGACGTGGGTCAGTGCAATGATGCGTACTCGGCGATTCAGATCGCTGTTGCCTTAGCCAATGCCTTTGAGTGCGGAGTAAACGATCTTCCGCTCTCCATGATCCTTTCATGGTTTGAGCAAAAGGCTGTGGCGATTCTTCTGACCTTGCTTCACCTTGGTATCAAAGACATACGGCTAGGACCTTCGCTTCCTGCTTTTATTACGCCCAATGTGCTCGATGTTTTGGTGAAGAATTTCAATATCATGCCCATCAGCACGGTGGATGAGGATATGCAGGCGATACTGGGATGAAGGTAATAGTTCAAAGGGTTCAGTTGTCAGTGCCCAGGAAAGAATACAGACACAACTGTCCACTGACAACTGGCCATTAACACTACAGGATTTCAAGCCATGGAGGAATACTATGAGATGCCCAGGCCAAGATACCCGTTTTTGGAAGGAAGATACAATCTTTGAGGTTGAATGTCCAGAATGTGGAGATGGTATAGAGTTTTTTAAGGATGAGGCGACTCGTCGCTGTGCAAAGTGTGGATCAAAGATGGTCAATCCAAAGATGGACTTTGGCTGTGCTGCATATTGCAAGTATGCAAAGCAGTGTATCGGAGACTTACCGCTTGAGCTTCTGGCTCAAAGAGACGATCTGCTGAAAGACCGTGTTGCCATAGAGATGAAGCGTTATTTTAAACAGGACTTTAAACGGATCGGCCATGCCTCAAAAGTCGCACGGTATGCACAAGAGATATTCAAAGAAGAAGGGGGAGATCCGGCAGTAATCCTGATCTCTGCTTATCTTCACGATATAGGGATCAAAGAGGCAGAACGAAAGTACAATAGTACAGCAGCTCGCTACCAGGAAAAGGAGGGGCCACCTATAGCCAGAGAGATACTGGAGGACCTGGGAGCCAATCCGGATCTGATCGATGAGGTGTGTGATATCGTAGGTCATCATCATCACTCTAGGCCTAAAGAGACAACGAATTTCAAGGTCCTCTATGATGCTGATTTAATCGTTAACCTGGAGGAGAATAAGAAGGAATCGCCTCTGGATGAGGAGCGTTTGAACAGTCTCACCGAAAAGGCATTTCTTACAAAAAGCGGGGGCAATCTTGCAAAAAAAGTCCTATTAGATAGCACACCGAAGTGAACCGAAAACCCAGAGTGAGTTGCGAGTTCCAAGTTCACAAATGATAAATTAAGATGATGAAAGACTCTCTGAGGAGGAGACCATGAAAGTCAAACGAAAGATAGTAGAGATCGATGAAGAAAAGTGTGATGGTTGCGGTCAATGTATTCCTGCCTGTGCGGAGGGGGCTATAATGATCGAGGACGGGAAGGCAAGACTCGTGGCTGAGAAGTACTGCGACGGATTAGGTGCCTGCCTGGGAGAGTGTCCAAACAACGCTCTGACAATTGTCGAGCAAGAGGCGGATGAATTTGATGAAGAGGCCGTAGAAGAATACGTGAAAACAAAGGAAGCCGACCATAGCCATAAAGAAGAGACAATGGCCTGCGGATGTCCATCAACACTGATCCAGAGTTTTACACCGAGAGAATCATGCGATAAAGTGAACAGGCCTGTAACTCAATGGAGTGGAAAATCAGCTCTCTCTCATTGGCCGGTACAGATCAAACTGGTACCTTCGAACGCTCCTTTTTTGAAGGGGGCTGATCTTTTAGTTGCAGCGGACTGTACACCGTTTGCCTATCCCACCTTTCACAGGGATTTCCTTGAAAGGAAAGTTCTGTTGGTTGGGTGTCCCAAATTCGATGACGTCGAGGAATATGTAAAGAGATTTGCAGATATCTTCGCCACTGCACAAATAAAGAGCATAACTGCAGTTATCATGGAAGTGCCTTGTTGTAGTGGTCTACCGCTCATCATCAAGAAAGGAATGAATCTGGCAGGGAAAGACATCCCCGTAGATATTGTGGTAATTAGCACTCAAGGGGAGATCCTGAAGAGGGAGAAATTGGTTGCATAAGTTTTATAATACGCCAGCGACACATTTTAGACACTTTAGAGACCATTTACAGGAATTATTTAACACATTACGTTCAAAGGAGATACTTTCATGCGCAAAATACAGATAAAGGAAAGGATTTTTCGTTTAGGCGCTGAAGACTGGGACAGACGTCTGTTTGATTCTCTCATTCCGCTTCCGGACGGCACTACATATAATGCGTATCTGGTCGAAGGGAATGAGAAAACCGCTTTGCTTGATACTGTTGATCCGCCCATGTCGGACAAGTTATTGGCACAATTGTCCAGAGTATCCAAAATCGACTTTATCGTCTCTCACCATGCCGAGCAGGATCACTCTGGAGCAATCCCTTGCATACTTGAACGGTTTCCAGAAGCAAAGGTCGTTGTGACGCAGAAGGCCAAAGGGATGCTCATCGATCTTTTAAAAGTTCCTGAAAATGCATTCATTACCATGGAAGACGGTGAAACATTATCCCTTGGAGGCAAGACCTTGAAGTTCATTCACACACCATGGGTCCACTGGCCGGAAACTATGGTAACCTACCTGGAAGAAGACCGCATTCTCTTTAGTTGTGATTTTTACGGTTCCCACATCGCTACCACCGATCTATTCGTGACTGACCAGGGGCGTGTATACGAAGCTGCAAAACGTTACTTTGCGGAGATTATGATGCCCTTTCGCAATGTGATCGAAAAGAATATTGAGAAACTCAAAGGGTATGACATTCAAATAATCGCCCCAAGCCATGGCCAAATCTATGACCGTCCGGTTTGGATCATGGACGCTTATCGAGACTGGGTTTCAGGCGCTCCCCACAATTTGGTTGTTTTGCCTTTCGTGTCCATGCACGGAAGCACCAGACAACTGGTCGATCATTTGGCCTCCACTTTGGTCGAGCATCGGGTATGCGTTGAACTATTTAACCTTGCTGTCACAGATATCGGGAAACTTGCTATGGCCCTGGTCGATGCAGCGACAATAGTCGTGGGAGTGCCGACCGTACTGGCTGGGCCCCACCCATTGGCCGCCTATGCGACTTTTTTGGCTAATGCATTAAGGCCCAAAGCGAAGTTTCTTTCCATTATCGGATCTTACGGATGGGGAGGTAAGACTGTGGAGACACTTGCAGGAATGATACCCAACTTGAAAGTCGAAGTGCTGGAGCCTGTTTTATGTAAAGGGGTTCCCTTGGAGAGTGATATTAAAGCTCTGGAAGAGCTAGCTGGAAAAATTGCACAAAGGCACAAGGAGAATGACTTAAAATAGCTCAATATTTCATTTCGATAGTGAAGAAAGGCGGCACCTCTTTTGACTAGGTAAACGTGAGAAGTCTTATGAACTTTAAAGAGGTTAGAGTTTGGATATCTGAGTTAAATTATGATGAAAAAACTGTGAATGAGGCTAATTTCGCTTAATGATAAAGGGGGATGAAGGTTATGGACATTGAAAGTAAAAGAGAGCCCCAGCTTCAAGGTGGGCATGTTTTCGATGTGGTAAAGCTTGTTGGATATGGTTAAGACTCGGTCGTTAGTCGTACACTTGTCGAAAACAATACGGGTTCTGTCACTATCTTTGCTTTTGATAAAGACCAAGGTCTCAGTGAACATACAGCATTTTGATGCTTTAGTACAAGTTTTGGAAGGAGAAGACGAGTTCATTATTGGCAGAGAGACTAACCTAGTGAGTAAAGGTCAGCTAATTTTGATGCCTGCCAATATCCCACATACGTTGAAGGCGAATACGTGTTTTAAGATGCCCTGACAATGCTGCGTAAATAAAGTGTTTTGATCCCTGATAGCAAAAAAATGTCATGTTTTTAAATAAATTGTGCGATAGGCATTTGAGTTTCTGTTAGAGAGATTGGCTTGTGCAGTTTTCCTTAAAAGCAATGTCAAGACTGAGCATTGCCAATGAAAAATATCTTTCTAAAGAGCTGCGGTAGTGAAGGCAACACTTTAAGGCTAGAAGTTGACAATATTGAGACAGTCTAGAATTACATGGACAAAATCAGTTCGAGGCCACGATGATCAGGGAATACCCCTGGGACGCTTGGGTGTTATACCTTCTTGATCCGGGGAAGGACATCGCTTAGAAACATGGCAAATCGTTAACCCTAGTGAGGCACCGGATTCGAACACAAATCGAATGGGAAAACACCACCTCTTCTGTGCTCATATATAAAACAGGTGTATTCCATACTTTACAGTAAAGGTGAGATAAGAATGAACAAAAAACCGCCAAATAACGATATCAGTTACCTTTGTTCTTTAGATGTCTCAAACGAAGATATGCTGGAGGCTATGAAGGACATTGATGGATATGTGGACATAACACCTCGCAATGCAAAAGAACTCTATCGTTTTGCATACAGACACGCGGTGGAACGTCTCATACATTCAGTGAAAGCAAAAGATATTATGACCAAGACAGTGATTTTTGTGAAGAGGGTACCCCTCTTGATAAGGTAGCGGAAACGATCGGTAGTCATAGTATCTCCGAGGTTCCTGTAATTGGGGATGAAGGCAAGGTTGTGGAATTTATCTTCGAAAAAGACGTTCTACGTCGTATGGGTAGTGAGGATGCCAGCTCATTTATGAGTGTTGTAGCCCTTTGTTTAAAAAGTAAGGGATGTGTTTTCCTGGCAATGCGTGAACAGAAAGCGGAGGACATTATCATATCTCCGGTTATAATGGTGGGTGAAGATACACAAACTCTGAAATTTTTGATATTTTTACAAAACAGAGTATCAAAAGGGTACCAGTCACCGATCAAAAAGATGAACTCATAGGGATTGTCTCACGAGCGGATATCATACGGTCCTCATTCTCAAAGTTTATAGATGAAGACAACGTATAAGGAACCAAGTCATGAATTACCTCAAAAAAATGAGCGGAACACAACAAAGAGCCCTCCATCTGTAGATATTTTAGAGATTATCTGGTCGTAGATAGGCGCTTTTTGGGGTATCGTAGCTGTGGCATTTATAAACTATAATATTTGTGAAGAAACAGATATGGTTATTATCATAGGCTCATTTGGAGCTTCTGCCGTGCTTACTTAACTGAGGAATCTTATAGGTGGTCATATTATTTCAGCTATTATAGGTGTGGCGACCTATAATGTGCTGTATGATTATCTATGGCTTGCGTCTTCTGTAGCAGTAGAAACAGCAATTGCTGTTATGCATCTCACAAAGACTCTTCACCCACCGTGCCACATCCTTAATTACAGTCATTGGAAGTCAGAAGATTCATAACCTTGACTACCTGCCGCAGATACCCTGAATTCTGGTTCTGATAAGAGAAAGTCCCTGACTTTTTCAGCTTGAAAGGAGAAATAGAATGACCCAGCGAGAACATTGGGAAAAAGTTCATTTGGATTAATGCGCCGGATAAGCTAGGTTGTTATACGCCTCATTTGGAAACTTCATTAAAGTGGATAAAGGACATCGATTTGAGAGAGAAATCGAATATCATAGATATTGGTGGTGGTGCCTCTACACTGATCGATGATTTACTGAATGAGCAGCATCGGTCAATAACTGTGGTTGATCTGTCAAAGAATGTTTTGGTGTTAGCTAGGGAGCGATTGGAAGAAAAAGCGGAATTGGTTCTTTGGCTTGAGGAAGATATAACCTCTGTTGACTTACAGGCAGGTCATTATGATTTGTGGCATGATGGAGCTGTATTTCACTTTTTTGACGACTCCAGAACTGCTGCAGCAATAACGGAATAATCTGTTGAAGGCGTTGAGGCCAGGCAGTCACTTGATTTTAGAGACATTTTCACAAGAAGCAACCTTGAAATGCATCGGGCTGCCAGTGGAACGATATAGTGCTGATAAACTGGAGAACACAATAGATAAAGACTTTAACTGAAGCAGCATACTAAAGAACTGCATATTACTCCGGGTGTTATGGAGCAAATGTATCTATATTGCCATTTTCGCAAATCAGCGGAGCAATGAGTCATACTTGACAGTTGTTCTATTACGTTCCATAATGCCAAGTGATCTTATCTTCTCGATGATTACTTGATATTATTCGGTTCTTGGACAAATTATACTGCAATTCTCGCTCAATATTACTATCAAATAGGAGAGATAAACAAGTGAGACAAAATATTAGATTGGGTCGACCTATATCGATCCGAAGAGGGGTATATTTCTGAGCATTTGAGCACAAGAAAGAGGTTCGAAGAGTTTATTCGATTAAAGTGGAAGACGGGCCTAGATTTCTGAAATGAATTCTGCTCGGATATCCTCATATCGAATTTTTCATTTGACCTCATTGTAGAAAAATTATTTTTCATGAAGAAATATTATGACAGAATAAGAAAATATAAAAAAAGGAGTATCCGTAAAAAAGAGCAAGAGAGCATGGCCTGTGGTTGTTCTTTCATCCTGATTAAGGGGTTTTCCCCATAGAAGACATGTCAAGATGCAAATGAACCGGCTATTTATGGAAATACAGAATCGGCACTCTCCTACTGGCCGGTACAGATTCGACTCGTGCCGCCAACTGCCTCATTTCTCAAAAGGGCAGACCTTTTGGTTGCAGCAGATTGTACGCCGTTTGCCTATCCCAATTTTCACAGGGATTTTTATCCATGGTCGAGTGCTCCTGGTCGGATGCCCGAAACTCGATAATCAGCAGGAGTATATTGAGGGATTTGCGGATATTTTTAAGACGGCTGGGATAAAGAGCGCAAAAGTGACTGTTATGGAGGTTCCCTGTTGTCAAGGGTTACCTATAATCATAAAGAATAGAATGAAATTTTCAAGCAGAGACAATCCGATAGAAAAAGTGGTGATAGGTACAAGGGGAGAGATCCTCAAGAAAGAGAGTTTGGTCGCTTAAACATTAAAGCCTTTTCTTTTTTATGCTTGGAAATTTCTCCTCCCATAAGATTAACAAGGGACTTGCAACAAAGATCGATGAATATGTACCGATAATAATCCCGACAATCAAGACAAATGCAAAGTCATGGATGACACCGCCACCCAGAAAAAAGAGAGCAACAACCACAAAGAGGGTTGTTCCCGATGTGAGGATCGTTCTGCTTAGAGTTTCATTAATGCTTGTATTAATAATAGGTTCTAATTTTTTCTTTAATAACTTTTTTAAGTTTTCTCTGATTCGGTCGTATACAACGATTGTATCGTTTAATGAGTATCCAACAATGGTCAAAATAGCGGCCAGTATTGCCAGATTAAACTCCTTGTTTGTTATAGAAAAGATGCCGACTGTAATGATGACATCATGAAGCAAAGCGGCTAAAGCTCCCAGGGCAAACCTGAATTCAAATCTCCATGTGATATATATAAGGATGCCAACCATTGCATATATGACGGCCAGAAGCCCTTTTTTTCGCAGTTCCTTTCCTACCTGAGGGCCTACCATCTCAACCCGTCTCACATCTATACCTTCTTCTCCGTATATCTCTCGAAATACATCCTGGATCTTATCTGAGACACCTTCAATATCGGACTGTGTGTTTTCAGTCCTAATGAGGTATTCATTATCCGTTTTTTTTCCAAATTGCTGGATTGTACTCCCCTCTAACCCGATTTTCTGTAATCCTTTTCTGACCTCATCCGGAGTGGCGCCTTTTTTAAACCATATCTGCACCATTGTACCTCCGGCAAAGTCTATACCATAATTGAGCCCTCCTTTGAGGGCAATCGAACCGATACTTAACAGGATCAAAATAGAGGAGAAGAGTAAGGCAAGCCTCTTTTTGCCGATAAAATCTATGTTTATCCCAGGCTTAACAATCTGTATCATCTTTTATATCTCCAATTCCCTGGCGAACTCTTATCTTTTAGCCAAGATAATAAAAAAACAAGATCACATTTATTATGAATAACAAAGAAAAAGGGGGGGGGCTTAGATACTAAGAACCTTTACCCTCTTTTTTGTAAGGATCAAATCATAGATGAATCTGGTTACGAATATTGCAGTGAAAAGGCTTGCTGCAATACCGATACTCAGAGTGACTGCAAAGCCTTTTATAGGGCCTGTACCAAACTGGAACAACACCAAGGCAGCGATAAGTGTCGTCAGGTTTGCATCTATTATTGTCTTGAATGCCCTTGAGTATCCACTGCCAATGGCTGATCTTGGTGTCTTCCCCACAGAGAGCTCTTCCCTGATCCGTTCCAGGATCAAGATATTCGCATCCACTGCCATACCTATGGTCAAGACGATACCTGCTATACCGGGCAGTGTCAGGGTTGCTTGAAATGCTGCCAATACTCCTGTGATATATATCATGTTTAAAAGAAGAGATATGTTTGTTACAATACCGGAGAGCCGATAATAAAAGACGATAAAAAGGATGACAGCAATACCGCCGATGGTGATAGATATAATTCCATTATGGATCGAGTCCCTGCCCAAAGACGGTCCCACAGTCCTCTCTTCACTGTATGTTACAGGTGCTGGAAGGGAACCTGCGC